>NZ_MIIV01000546.1:0-43582 GCF_001743015.1 Shigella sp. FC1567 | reverse complement strand
TAGCAACAGCTCACCCATGCGGCTCTGACAACGATGTTAACCCGCGTTAAATATCCCACGTTGGCCAGCATCTGTCTCACGGAAAGTCATACTGCCTTATATTCGCGGTGAAGTGGAGTTGGTGCGGATTCGTGATGCCGAAGGGCGAATTGCGGCAGAAGGGGCGTTGCCTTATCCACCTGGCGTGCTTTGCGTGGTACCCGGGGAAGTCTGGGGTGGGGCGGTTCAACGTTATTTCCTTGCACTGGAAGAAGGGGTAAATTTGTTGCCGGGATTTTCGCCGGAGCTGCAAGGTGTTTATAGCGAAACCGATGCGGATGGCATGAAACGGTTGTACGGTTATGTGTTGAAGTAAGAATAAAAAAAACGGGTCACCTTCTGGCGACCCGTTTTTCTTTGCGTAATTAGTGGCTAACCGTCTGTGTGCCTGTCGGGACACGAACGTGTTTATATTTGAACATCGCCATGAACGCGAAGGCCAGAACCACGGAGTAACCAGCGAAAATCAACCATACGGTCTGCCAGTCGGTAATGCCGTTTTGGGTGTACATCTCAACAACTTTACCGCTCACGATGCCGCCGAGGATACAGCCGAAGCCGTTAGTCATCATCAGGAACATCCCTTGTGCACTGGCGCGAATTGCCGGGCTAACTTCTTTTTCGACAAACACCGAACCAGAGATGTTGAAGAAGTCGAATGCGCAACCGTAAACGATCATCGACAGTACCAGCAGTACAGTACCGAACGGAGTCGGGTCGCCGTAAGCAAACAGCGCAAAACGCAGGATCCACGCCACAATACTGATCATCATTACGTTCTTAATACCGTAGCGGCTTAAGAAGAACGGGATGGTCAGAATGAACAGGGTTTCAGAGATCTGCGAAATCGACATGATGATTGACGCATGCTGCACAATAAAGCTGCTGGCAAACATCGGATCTTTGTCGAAGCTGTGCAGGAAGGTATTACCGAACATGTTGGTAATCTGCAGTTCCGCGCCCAGCAGCATTGAGAAGATAAAGAAGATTGCCATACGCTTGTTTTTAAACAGCGCGAATGCATCGAGGCCCAGCAGGGTTGTCCAGCTCTGATTCGCTTGCTGTTTAGCAACCGGAATATGCGGCAGAGTCAGGGTAAACAGAACCAGAATGGCGGAAAGTGCTGCGCCAATATACAGCTGCATGTGGCTTAATTCGAAGCCAGACAGGCTCACCACCCACATTGCCATGATAAAGCCGATGGTGCCCCAGATACGGATTGGCGGGAAGTCAGTAACGATATCCATCCCGGCATTTTGCAGGCGATAGTAAGAGATGGTGTTGATTAACCCAAGCGTTGACATATAAGCAAACGAGTTAATCAATATCACAAGGAACATCGCCTCCGGTGTCGTGACCTGTGCCGCCATGAACAGCGTGATAGCGCCAATGGTGTGGCAAATGGCATATACCCATTTCGCACTTAACCATTTGTCGGCCACAATCCCCAGCAGCGCAGGCATAAAGACCGCTGCGATACCCAGTGAGCTATAAACTGCGCCAATAGAAGCACCGTCAAACTTCAGGGTAACAAACATATAGGAGCCGAGGGTCGTCAGCCAACTTCCCCACAGACAGAACTGCAGAAAAGAGAGGATTTTCAGCTGCAGCTTAAGATTCATGTTAATTTCCTCACATCGTGATGCGGATGAGTGTTTGAAAAAGCACATTTGACCGTGCGAGATGATGGGATTCTATCAACTTCGCGGACTGGTTTTTTGTTACCTGTGGCAAATAATTGCAAACATTCCCAATTTGCAAAACGAAATTGTGATGTGGATAACATTTTTGCCCCTGAGCATCGTCAGGGGCGGTTAATGGAATTATCGGCGGCGGTAGGATTTTTGCGCGGTATTCACTTTATAAAGATAACGGCGAGATTCCGCAGAGGGATGGCGGGTCGTCAGCGTCTGATAAACATCGCCCGGCGTCATGGTGTTAATAATATTGGCAGCCTGAATCTTATCATTCGAAAAGACTCGCAGCACGCTGCCTGCGCCGCCGTTATAGGCGGTGATGACGGCATAACGCCGCGATGTTGGGTTATCAATTCCGCCGAGATAAACATTGTTCAGCATCGCCAGATACGCGGTGCCGGTATCAATATTGCTGGCAGGATCAAACAAGAAACTGCGGCTCGGCGTGCCGGATTTCCCCTGCGAGCGGAACACATCTTTCCCGGCAGTATGTTGTACCACCTGCATTAATCCCAGCGCATCGGAACGGCTGACCGCATACGGGTTAAAGGAAGATTCGGTCTGCATAATTGCCAGAATCAGCGACTCATCAACGCCATATTTCCGTGACGCCTGGCGGACCATGCCGAGATATTTGTGCGCACGTTTATCAAGGTGGTTCGGTACCATGTTAATGGTGACGCTGTAGATGATACGCAGCCCGTTACTGCGGCTTTGCAGACGGTTTTTCAGCAGATAATCCGCGAAGTTGCTTGCGCGACCTTCCCAGCGAATCGGCTGCCCGGTGTTGTCCACCACCTGACCGTAAAGGAAAGGTTCTTTCGAAATCGTAATATCATCAACGTCGGAATAGAGATCGACCGAACTCGGATCGTCACCCATCAGCAACGTTTTGATAATTGCCCGGCGCAAATGCGCGGCAGGTTCTGTCCCGGCGATAGTTTCGATAGTAATCGTACCGTCATCGAAGTTGATGTGGCTGCGGGTCTGATATTGATCGGTGTATTTCACGTAGTCCTTAGGACCGGCGATCACCACCTCTTTGAATCCCCAGATGTTCTCAATATTGTGGGCAAATTGCCCCATCAGAATATCAAAACCGTTGGTATCTTTGACCCAGGCTTCGTTATAGGTATCGCCTTTTTTGGTCGTCGAACAGGAGATGAGCAACGGCGCAATCAAAGCCAGCGCGAGATATTTTTTCATCATTCCGGGTGCGTGTTGTGTTTGTTTTTATGCAAGTTGCCGGAGGCGTGCTCCGGCACTGTTTTTATTTTTTATCTTCCGGCGTATAGCCCTCGATATGCACCTCTTTACCCTCGAACAGGAAGTTGACCATCTCCTGCTCAAGCAGCTTGCGGTGCTCGGCATTCATCATGTTGAGTTTCTTTTCATTAATCAGCATGGTTTGCTTGTGCTGCCACTGCGCCCAGGCTTCTTTGGAGATCTCGTTATAGATGCGTTTTCCCAGCTCGCCGGGGTACAGCTGAAAATCCTGACCTTCTGCTTCACGTTGCAGGAAAGTACAAAAAATCGTTCTGCTCATAAATCATCCTCTTTATCGACTCACGCGCTAAACCGGCGCGCCAGTGCGTAACTGCTGTAACAAACGCTCCACGGGAGCCGCCAGGCCAACTGACGGCGGTTGCGCTAAGTTATACCAGAGCGCATTGCCTTCATCCATGCAGCCGGTGAATGACGACACGGGAAGCCACATAGGCACAATATCTAAGTGGAAATGGCTGAAGGTATGCCGAAACGCGGTCAGTTGCGTCAGGTTATCGGCAGCAATCTGCCGTTGCGCCAGCCACTGCCGCAAACTTTCTTCGTCGGCAAACTGCGGGAAACAGTATAAACCGCCCCACAATCCGCTCGGCGGACGCTGCGCCAGCAATACTTCATCTTCGTGCTGTAACAGCAAAAAGTAGCCGGTGCGCTCCGGCAGCGTCTGTTTCGGTTTTTTGCCCGGATAAAGCGACCAGCTATTATTGGCGGCGGCAATACATCCGTTTTGTAGCGGACAGAGCGAACATTTCGGCTTCGAGCGCGTACAAATCATCGCGCCCAAATCCATCATCGCCTGATTAAACCGTTCCACGCCGACCGCGGGCGTCACCTGCTCGCTCAAACTCCATAATTTATTCTCGACCTCTTTTTTCCCAGGCCAGCCGCTTACAGCATAGCAGCGCGCCAGCACGCGTTTGACGTTACCGTCGAGAATCGGAAAGTGCTTACCCAGAGAAAGCGAGAGAATCGCGCCTGCGGTGGAACGCCCGACGCCCGGTAACGCCGCGACTTCTTCAAAGGTTTCCGGGAATTTACCGCCGTGTAAGGTCGCCACTTGTTGTGCCGCTTTATGCAGATTGCGCGCGCGGGCGTAATAGCCAAGCCCGGTCCACAAGTGGAGAACTTCGTCGAGCGGCGCATTGGCGAGATCGGTCACCGTCGGGAAGCGCGCCATAAAGCGTTCAAAATAGGGGATAACGGTCGCAACCTGAGTTTGTTGCAACATCACTTCTGAGAGCCATACTTTGTAGGGCGTCTTGTCAATTTGCCAGGGCAGCGTTTTTCGCCCGTATTTATCGTACCAGTCCAGAACCTGGGCTGAAAATTGCGACGCTTGCATGGTCACCGAATTCACTGTTGTTGGGGGCAAGATTGCAGCACAGCGACGGCAGGGTGTAAACCGGAACTTTCCGCAGCCACGGCCTTATCATGCTTGCATCCGGCAACTAACTTTGGATAATGCCCGTTTTCAGAACACTTTCACAAGCGACTAAATCTTTATGAAAAACGACGTCATTTCACCGGAATTTGATGAAAACGGCCGCCCACTGCGCCGTATCCGTAGTTTTGTGCGCCGCCAGGGGCGACTGACCAAAGGCCAGGAACATGCGCTGGAAAACTACTGGCCGGTGATGGGCGTTGAGTTCAGCGAAGATATGCTGGATTTCCCCGCGCTTTTTGGCCGTGAAGCGCCGGTGACGCTTGAGATTGGTTTTGGCATGGGGGCGTCGCTGGTGGCAATGGCTAAAGATCGCCCTGAGCAGGACTTCCTCGGCATTGAAGTGCATTCACCGGGCGTTGGTGCGTGCCTGGCTTCTGCGCATGAAGAAGGTTTAAACAACCTGCGAGTGATGTGTCACGATGCGGTTGAAGTGCTGCATAAAATGATTCCTGACAATTCATTGCGCATGGTGCAGCTCTTTTTCCCTGACCCGTGGCACAAAGCGCGCCATAATAAACGCCGTATCGTACAGGTGCCGTTTGCCGAACTGGTAAAAAGCAAACTGCAGCTGGGGGGCGTATTCCATATGGCGACCGACTGGGAACCTTATGCGGAACATATGCTTGAAGTGATGTCTTCTATTGACGGTTATAAAAACCTGTCAGAGAGCAATGATTACGTACCGCGTCCGGCATCACGTCCGGTGACGAAATTTGAACAACGTGGTCATCGTCTTGGTCACGGAGTATGGGACTTAATGTTCGAGAGGGTGAAATAATGGCAAAGAACCGTAGCCGTCGTCTGCGTAAAAAAATGCACATCGACGAATTCCAGGAATTAGGATTTTCGGTGGCATGGCGATTCCCGGAAGGTACATCGGAAGAACAGATTGATAAAACCGTTGATGATTTTATTAACGAGGTTATCGAACCGAACAAACTGGCCTTTGACGGCAGCGGTTATCTGGCCTGGGAAGGTCTGATCTGCATGCAGGAAATCGGCAAATGCACCGAAGAACATCAGGCGATTGTGCGTAAGTGGCTGGAAGAGCGCAAACTGGATGAGGTACGCACCAGCGAACTTTTCGACGTTTGGTGGGACTAAGAAAGCATACGGGCGATGACAAATGCAAAACTGCCTGATGCGCTACGCTTATCAGGCCTGGAAAGATGCACGATCGAGTAGGCGGGATAAGGTGTTTACGCCGCATCCGGCATGGAAAACGCGTACTTTGTTATCAATCTGGGGCCAGCAAATGCTGGCCTGATTTTTTCTTGAGGGAAGACTATGATGCGCAAAATGCTGCTGGCGGCAGCACTTTCAGTGACGGCAATGACCGCTCACGCCGACTACCAGTGCAGCGTCACGCCGCGTGACGATGTGATTGTCAGCCCGCAAACCGTGCAGGTGAAGGGCGAAAACGGCAATCTGGTGATCACGCCAGACGGCAACGTGATGTATAACGGTAAGCAATATTCCCTGAATGCCGCCCAGCGCGAGCAGGCGAAGGATTATCAGGCTGAACTACGCAGCACGCTGCCGTGGATTGATGAAGGCGCGAAAAGCCGCGTCGAAAAAGCCCGTATTGCGCTGGATAAAATTATCGTTCAGGAGATGGGCGAAAGCAGCAAAATGCGCAGCCGTCTGACCAAACTTGATGCGCAACTGAAAGAGCAGATGAACCGCATTATCGAAACGCGCAGCGATGGCCTGACGTTTCACTATAAAGCCATTGATCAGGTTCGCGCCGAAGGCCAGCAATTAGTGAATCAGGCAATGGGTGGAATTTTACAGGACAGCATTAATGAAATGGGCGCGAAAGCGGTGCTGAAAAGCGGCGGTAACCCATTACAGAATGTGCTGGGAAGCCTGGGGGGGCTGCAATCCTCAATCCAAACCGAGTGGAAAAAGCAGGAAAAAGATTTCCAGCAGTTTGGCAAAGATGTTTGTAGCCGCGTTGTGACTCTGGAAGATAGCCGCAAAGCCCTGGTCGGGAATTTAAAATAATCCTCTATTTTAAGACGGCATAATACTTTTTTATGCCGTTTAATTCTTCGTTTTGTTACCTGCCTCTAACTTTGTAGAGCTCCAAAATATATTCACGTTGTAAATTGTTTAACCTCAAATTTCCCATACAGAGCTAAGGGATAATGCGTAGCGTTCACGTAACTGGAGGAATGAAATGGAGTTTTTCAAAAAGACGGCACTTGCCGCACTGGTTATGGGTTTTAGTGGTGCAGCATTGGCATTACCCAATATCACCATTTTAGCAACCGGCGGGACCATTGCCGGTGGTGGTGACTCCGCAACCAAATCTAACTACACAGCGGGTAAAGTTGGCGTAGAAAATCTGGTTAATGCGGTGCCGCAACTAAAAGACATTGCGAACGTTAAAGGCGAGCAGGTAGTGAATATCGGCTCCCAGGACATGAACGATAATGTCTGGCTGACACTGGCGAAAAAAATTAACACCGACTGCGATAAAACCGACGGCTTCGTCATTACCCACGGTACCGACACGATGGAAGAAACCGCTTACTTCCTCGACCTGACGGTGAAATGCGACAAACCGGTGGTGATGGTCGGCGCAATGCGCCCGTCCACGTCCATGAGCGCAGACGGTCCATTCAACCTGTATAACGCGGTAGTGACCGCAGCTGATAAAGCATCCGCTAATCGTGGCGTGCTGGTGGTGATGAACGACACCGTACTGGACGGTCGCGATGTAACCAAAACCAACACCACCGACGTAGCGACCTTCAAGTCTGTTAACTACGGTCCTCTGGGATACATTCACAACGGTAAGATTGACTACCAACGTACCCCGGCACGTAAGCACACCAGCGATACGCCATTCGATGTCTCTAAGCTGAATGAGCTGCCGAAAGTCGGCATCGTTTATAACTACGCTAACGCATCCGATCTTCCGGCTAAAGCACTGGTAGATGCGGGCTATGATGGCATCGTTAGCGCTGGTGTGGGTAATGGTAACCTGTATAAATCCGTGTTCGACACCCTGGCAACCGCCGCGAAAAACGGCACTGCAGTAGTGCGTTCTTCCCGCGTACCGACGGGTGCTACCACTCAGGATGCTGA
The DNA here is from genome assembly GCF_001743015.1 of Shigella sp. FC1567. Taxonomy (NCBI): domain Bacteria; kingdom Pseudomonadati; phylum Pseudomonadota; class Gammaproteobacteria; order Enterobacterales; family Enterobacteriaceae; genus Shigella; species Shigella sp. FC1567. The sequence continues at coordinate 36,022 of NZ_MIIV01000546.1, read as the reverse complement.
AGTGGATGATGCGAAATACGGCTTCGTCGCCTCTGGCACGCTGAACCCGCAAAAAGCGCGCGTCCTGCTGCAGCTGGCTCTGACGCAAACCAAAGATCCGCAGCAGATCCAGCAGATCTTCAATCAGTACTAATCACCTCGCTCCGGTATCGTGCCGGGGCTTTTTCACTTCAGACTTACGTCCATTGCCAATTTTCATTACCCTAATGATAATCACCGGAATAAATTATTTCGCGTGAGGTTTTTCGGGTGAAAAAGCAATGGATTGTTGGCACGGCACTGCTTATGTTGATGACTGGTAATGCCTGGGCAGATGGCGAACCGCCAACTGAAAATATCTTAAAAGATCAATTCAAAAAGCAGTATCACGGCATTCTCAAGCTTGATGCTATCACCTTAAAAAATCTTGATGCTAAGGGTAATCAGGCCACCTGGTCAGCGGAAGGCGATGTCTCTTCCAGTGACGATCTCTATACCTGGGTCGGTCAGTTGGCAGATTACGAACTGCTCGAACAGACCTGGACGAAAGATAAACCGGTAAAATTCTCGGCGATGTTAACCAGTAAAGGAACGCCCGCGTCTGGCTGGTCGGTGAACTTTTACTCTTTTCAGTCGGCAGCCAGCGATCGTGGGCGGGTGGTCGACGATATCAAAACGAATAATAAATATCTGATCGTGAATAGCGAAGATTTCAATTATCGCTTTAGTCAGCTTGAATCTGCGTTGAATACCCAGAAGAACTCGATTCCTGCGCTGGAAAAGGAAGTGAAAGCGCTTGATAAGCAAATGGTGGCGGCGCAGAAAGCAGCGGATGCATATTGGGGAAAAGATGCAAACGGTAAGCAAATGACCCGCGAAGAAGCCTTTAAAAAAATTCACCAACAGCGTGATGAGTTTAATAAACAGAACGATAGCGAGGCGTTCGCGGTTAAATATGACAAAGAGGTTTATCAACCGGCGATTGCGGCATGTCATAAACAGAGTGAAGAGTGTTATGAAGTGCCGATTCAGCAGAAACGAGATTTCGATATCAACGAACAACGGCGACAGACTTTTCTGCAATCACAAAAACTCAGCCGTAAATTGCAGGATGACTGGGTAACGCTCGAAAAAGGGCAATATCCGTTAACGATGAAAGTTTCAGAAATAAACAGTAAAAAAGTCGCGATTTTGATGAAAATTGACGATATCAACCAAGCTAATGAACGCTGGAAAAAAGATACCGAACAACTGCGGCGCAATGGGGTGATTAAGTAAGTTTGATATAGTGCACGATTTGTAGCAGGATGCGGCGTTGACCCCGCATCCGGCAATCAACGTCTGATGCGACGCTTGCGCGTCTTATCAGACCTACAACCGTTGCCACATGTAGGCTGGATAAGGCGTTCACGCCGCATCCGGCAATACAAGTTTACTCAGCCAGAAAAAGCTCCAGCAGCGAATTTAAAAACAGCTTCCCATGTTCCGTTATCTGCCAGTAATCCGCACATTCTGTGAGATAACCCTGGGCAATCGCCTCGTCTAACTGTGGGCGAATCACATCTTCGCAAAGCCCGGTATACGCACTAAACTCTGCGCGTGGCGCGGCCTCCAGCAAGCGAAAGCGGTTCATAAAGAACTCAAACGGCTTATCTGCGGCTTCGACATCACGCTGGCTTTCCAGATACCTTCCTTGCATAAAACCACGAGGATGACGCGTTTTAGTGGTACGCAGAATGCGCCCATCCGGGAAGGTGACTTTGCCGTGCGCGCCGCAGCCAATACCGATGTAGTCACCAAATCGCCAGTAGTTGAGATTGTGCTGGCACTGATAACCGGGTTTGGCGTAAGCGGAAGTTTCATATTGCTGATAACCCGCTGCGGTTAATAACTGATGCCCCTGTTCGAAAATATCCCACAGCGCGTCATCGTCCGGCAGCACCGGTGGTCGCGAACCAAACAGCGTATTGGGTTCGATGGTCAGTTGATACCAGGAAAGATGCGGCGGATTCAGTTCAATGGCCTGGCGTAGATCGCCAAGCGCCTCTTCCAGTGATTGATCCGGTAGTCCATGCATCAAATCAAGGTTAAAGCTACGTAACCCTAAACCGCTCGCCAGCTTTGCCGCTCGTTTCGCTTCTTGCGGGCCATGAATGCGCCCAAGTCGTTTCAGCTTTTCTTCGCTAAAACTCTGCACACCAATAGAGATGCGGTTCACACCAGCACGCTGATAATCGACAAAGCGATCGGCTTCTACCGTACCAGGGTTCGCTTCCATAGTAATTTCTGCATCCGCTGCCAGCGGCAAACGCGCACGCACGCCGTCCAGCAGCGTTTGCATCGCCGGGCCGGAAAGCAGGCTCGGCGTACCACCGCCAATAAAGATTGTCTTTACTTCACGGCCCTGAGCGTAAGCCACATCATTGTCCAGATCGCAAAGCAGATGCTGAACATAATCGTCGTGCGGCACTTCTCCTTTCAACGCGTGAGAGTTGAAATCGCAGTACGGGCATTTCTGCACGCACCACGGGATGTGAATGTAGAGACTCAGCGGCGGTAATTTAACCATTACGTAAAGCGTCCAGCAGCAGTTTCAACGCCTGACCACGGTGGGAAATGGCGCTCTTTTCTTCGCGGGTCAGTTCGGCGGCGGTTTTCCCTTCGGAAGGTACGAAGAAGATTGGATCATAACCAAAGCCACCAGTGCCCGCTGGTTCGCGAGTAATCACGCCCGGCCAGCTGCCGTGGCATACCAGCGGAGTCGGATCTTCCGCGTGACGCAGATATACCAGCACGCAGTGGAAACGTGCCTGACGTTGGTCGTCCGGTACGTCTTTCAGTGTTTCCAACAGTTTTTGCAGATTCTTTTGATCGGTCGCGTCTTCACCGGAATAACGCGCGGAGTAAATACCCGGCGCGCCACCCAGCGCATCTACCGCCAGACCAGAGTCGTCGGCAATTGCCGGTAAACCGGTCACTTTTGCCGCATGGCGCGCTTTCAGAATCGCGTTTTCGATAAAGGTTAGGCCGGTTTCTTCAGCGGAATCAACGCCGAGGTCTGTTTGTGCCACGATATCAAGACCAAAGTCGCTAAGCAGCGACGCCAGCTCACGCACTTTACCGGCATTGCCGGTTGCGAGGACAACTTTTTGCATAGGATACCTAATTAATTAACGCCGCGATTTCTGGCGGGATTTGTTGCGGATTAATGATTTTAATTTGTTTGTGGCGGCCAAGTTCGCCTTTTTCAATCACCACCTGGCTTTTGGCAACCCGGAATTGCTTACCGAGAAACTTCACCAGATGACTGTTGGCCTGGCCGTCAACTGGCGGCGCGGTAATGGCGACTTTAACTTCGTCGCCATGTAAACCGACAATAGAATCACGGCTGGCTTTCGGCTGAATATAGAGCCGTAAAACCAGACCGTCATCATTAACTGTTACGGCATTCATAACGCCATCCACATCCCCGGCAGCAGGATGTTTCCGGTTGCCTGTAATACTTCTGCGACACCCATATTGATGACATACAGCAGCAGAACGAGGATCATCGGCGAGAAATCAATCCCACCCATTGCCGGTAGCAAGCGGCGAATCGGGCGCAGCAGCGGATCGGCCAGCTGAATCAGCACGTATTCAATCGGGCTACGACCCTGGCTTACCCAGCTCATAATCGCCATCACCAGCAGGACCCAGAAAATCAGCAAGCCGATGGTTTTCAGCAGAATCAGTAAACCGGCAATCCAGATGATTGGCAGGAAGGTCACCACTTTAAACAGCACAATGGCTTTGATAAAACTGAGAATATAGGCAACCAGCAGCGAGGCGCTGTCAATGGGACCCATTGCCGGAATAACGCGGCGCAGTGGCCCGATAATTGGCTGCGTTACCTTCACTACAAACTGTGAGAAGGGGTTGTAAAAATCACAATGAGCCCACTGCATCCAGATGCGTAATAACAGCACCATGGTATACAGCTCAATGACCGTTGAAAGCAGGAAAGTCAACGTATTCATGGCGTTCCTTTAATTCCTTATTTTTTAGAGTAATCACGCGCACCAAAAATTGCAGTGCCGATACGAACCATCGTGCTACCTGCCGCAATGGCGGCTTCCATATCGTCCGACATTCCCAGAGAGAGCGTGTCGATATGCGGGTAGCGCGTTTTCAGTCCGGCAAATGCTACAGCCATTTGGCGTGCAACTTCAAACTGCCTTACATATTCTGACTCAGGCGCAGGGATTGCCATCAGCCCGCGCAGACGTAAACGCGGTAGTTCAGCGACCGCCGCTGCCAGCTCGTCCAGTTCTGCCAGTTGAATCCCGGACTTACTGTTTTCATCACTAATATTAATTTGAATCAGTACGTTAAGAGGGGGAAGTTCTGCCGGGCGCTGATCGTTGAGGCGGGTAGCAATGCGCAAACGGTCGATGGTATGACACCAGTCGAAATGCTCTGCCACCAGGCGGCTTTTATTAGACTGCAACGGGCCAATAAAATGCCATTCTAATCCTGTTACGCCCAGTTCCTGAAAGTGGCGAATTTTATCTACCCCTTCCTGAACGTAGTTTTCACCAAATTGACGCTGCCCGGCATCAATGGCTTCTGCGATGGCGCTCGCAGGTTTTGTTTTACTGACTGCAAGCAGCGTAATTTCTTCTGGAGAACGGCCGCAACGCGTTGCAGCCGCTGAGATTTTGTCCCGGACCTGTGCCAGGTTATGCGCAATATCGTTCATTTTCCGAGGATCTTAGTATGAATATGGAAGAAATTGTGGCCCTTAGTGTAAAGCATAACGTCTCGGATCTACACCTGTGCAGCGCCTGGCCCGCACGATGGCGCATTCGCGGGCTAATGGAAGCTGCGCCGTTTGATGCGCTGGACGTCGAAGAGCTACTGCGGGAGTGGCTGGATGACGATCAGCGGGCAATATTGCTGGAAAATGGCCAGCTGGATTTTGCCGTGTCGCTGGCGGAAAACCAGCGATTGCGTGGCAGCGCATTCGCGCAACGGCATGGCATTTCGCTGGCGTTACGGCTGTTACCTTCGCACTGCCCGCAGCTCGAACAGCTTGGCGCACCAACGGTATTGCCGGAATTACTCAAGAGCGAGAATGGCCTGATTCTGGTGACGGGGGCGACGGGGAGCGGCAAATCTACCACGCTGGCGGCGATGGTTGGCTATCTCAATCAACATGCCGATGCGCATATTCTGACGCTGGAAGATCCTGTTGAATATATCTATGCCAGCCAGCGATGTTTGATCCAGCAGCGGGAAATTGGTTTGCACTGTATGACGTTCGCATCGGGATTGCGGGCCGCATTGCGGGAAGATCCTGATGTGATTTTGCTCGGAGAGCTGCGTGACAGCGAGACAATCCGTCTGGCACTGACGGCGGCAGAAACCGGGCATTTGGTGCTAGCAACATTACATACGCGTGGTGCCGCGCAGGCAGTTGAGCGACTGGTGGATTCATTTCCGGCGCAGGAAAAAGATCCCGTACGTAATCAACTGGCAGGTAGTTTACGGGCCGTGTTGTCACAAAAGCTGGAAGTGGATAAACAGGAAGGACGCGTGGCGCTGTTTGAATTATTGATTAACACTCCCGCGGTGGGGAATTTGATTCGCGAAGGGAAAACCCACCAGTTACCGCATGTTATTCAAACCGGGCAGCAGGTGGGGATGATAACGTTTCAGCAGAGTTATCAGCAGCGGGTGGGGGAAGGGCGTTTGTGACGTTGCCATGCCCGATGCGCAAGTTTATAGGGCCTATAAAGGCAATAAATGTCTGATGCGACTCTAACGCGTCTTATCAGACCTACAGCCGCTGCCAGATGTGTGCTGGATAAGGCGTTCACGCCGCATCCGGCAAGATGGCGGTAACGACTATCCGCCAGGCTTTTAGATCGCCTTAATATCCCTGCTCGAAATAGCTTTCGAGAATAATAACCGCAGAGGCAGAGTCGACTTTGCCTTTGTTGAGCGCCCGATAGCCGCCCTGTTCAAACAGACCGGAACGGGCTTCCACGGTGCTAAGACGTTCGTCATGGAGCTTTACTTCAACACCGAAACGACCATGAATACGGTTGGCAAATTTACGCGCTCTGGCAGTCAATGGTTGCTCGGTGCCGTCCATATTCAGCGGCAAACCGACGATGATTTCGTCCGGCTGCCACTCTTTCAGTAAACGTTCGATGAGGTTCCAGTCCGGCGTACCGTCCTGTGCTTTAATTGCAGGCAAAGGGCGAGCAGTGCCGGTAATGCGTTGGCCGACCGCTACGCCAATGCTTTTGGTGCCGAAGTCGAAGGCGAGTAAGGTTCCACTCATCAGGCGTGCCCTGCCACACCAGGCATGGTGAGAATATCCACACCAATCAGTTTTGCCGCCTCGCGCCAGCGGTCGGCAATCGGCGTTTTGAACAGAATATTCAGATCCGCCGAGGCCGTTAGCCACGCGTTATCGAGAATTTCTTGTTCCAGTTGACCTTTTTCCCAGGAGGCATAGCCCAGAGCCACCAATACGTCAGACGGTTGTTTATCGGTGCCGAGCGTTTCCAGCACATCGCGGGAAGTGGTCATCACCGTGTTGTCTGAAATGCGAATGCTGGAAGCAAAATTGGAGGGCGGAGTATGCAAAATAAACCCGCGATCTTCAGCCAGTGGGCCGCCGAGCATAACCGGTTTATCCAGACGGATTGATTCATCACGCGGCTCCGGCGTGATCTTCAGCTTTTCCAGAATCCCTTCAATTTTGAGATTTTCCAGCGGCTTGTTGACGATGATCCCCATTGCACCATTGGTATTATGTTCGCAAATGTAGACCACGGAACGACGGAAAATCGGATCCTGGAGAGCAGGCATGGCAATAAGAAAGTGATGCTGTAAATTCATTGTCAGAGGTTCTGTTTCCTGGTTCAAAAAAGCAACAGCGCCCAGTATGCGTGGAAAGAAGGGCGCTGTCACTCAGAGTCTCAACGAGATCCTTCTCGCTAAGGTGGGTTACTGCTGCTGTAAACGTGCTTCGATGGCATCCATTAACATTCCGGTGATCGACACCGGAAACTCTGCTTCAATCTCACGAATACAGGTTGGGCTGGTGACGTTAATTTCAGTCAGACGGTCGCCGATGATATCCAGACCAACAAAAATCAGCCCTTTTTCTTTCAGCGTCGGCCCGATCTGACGGGCGATTTTCCAGTCACTTTCCGTCAGCGGCCGAGGTTCACCGCGACCACCGGCAGCCAGATTGCCACGGGTTTCGCCCCCCTGCGGAATACGCGCCAGGCAGTACGGTACCGGCTCGCCATCCACCACCAGCACGCGTTTGTCGCCATCTTTAATGGCTGGCAGGTAATTTTGCGCCATGCAGTAGCGAGTGCCATGCTCAGTCAGGGTTTCGGCAATCACGCCGAGGTTTGGATCGCCTTCTTTCACGCGGAAAATCGACGCGCCGCCCATACCGTCCAGCGGCTTAAGAATGATGTCGCTGTGTTTCTCCCAGAACGCTTTTAGCTGCGCTTTATTGCGCGTAACCAGCGTTTCTGGCGTTAAGTCAGAGAACCAGGCGGTAAACAGTTTCTCGTTACAGTCGCGCAGGCTCTGCGGCTTGTTAACGATCAGCGTCCCTTTCTCTTCGGCACGTTCCAGAATATAGGTCGCGTAGATAAACTCGGTATCAAACGGCGGGTCTTTACGCATCAGGAGCACATCGAGATCGGCCAGCGGCAGATCCTGTTCACCGACGAACGAAAACCACTCTTCGTAGTTCTGCTTCACGTTCAGCGTGCGGGTATGGGCGCGAGCTTCGCCATTGATCAGATACAGATCGCCCATCTCCATATAGTGAAGTTCGTAACCACGACGCTGTGCTTCCAGCAACATAGCGAAACTGGAATCTTTCTTGATGTTGATGTTTGCGATGGGGTCCATCACGATGCCGAGCTTGATCATTATTCTTCTCCGTTAGCCCAAATCGCCAAATCGTACTTGTAGCGCGGTAATGGCGGTGAGCGCAGTTGTCTCTGTACGCAAAACGCGAGGTCCCAACAGGATATCAGTAAATTGATAGCGGGCAGTCATGGCAATTTCATCTGCCGATAAACCACCTTCCGGGCCAATCAGCAGGCGGACGCGTTCAACCGGTAACGGCAACGTATTGATGCTGTTACTGGCGCGCGGGTGAAGATTCAGTTTCAGTCCTTCATCCTGCTCTGCACACCAGGCTTCCAGATCCATCGCTGGACGGATTTCCGGCACCCGGTTACGACCACACTGCTCACAGGCAGCAATTGCAATCTTCTGCCACTGCTGGAGCTTCTTGTTCAGACGTTCACTATCCAGTTTAACGCCGCAGCGCTCAGAAAAAAGTGGCGTAATGAGGCTTACACCGAGTTCGATCGATTTCTGGATCGTAAATTCCATTTTTTCACCACGCGACATCACCTGACCGAGGTGAATATGCAGCGGAGATTCGCGATCGTCGATCTTGCCTTCCAGCACCTTCACTTCCACGCTTTTTTTGCTGGCGCTGGTAATTTCGGCGTCAAAGACCTGGTTGCTACCGTCAAACAATTGCAACGCCTGCCCCGGCCCCATGCGCAGTACGCGCCCGATATGGTTGGCGGCATCTTCGCAAAGCGCGATGTGAGAATGGCTGGTCAGTGGTTCAGGATGATAAATGCGGGGGATACGCATAGTTAAAAATCCGCGTCGTCTCCCCACGCGGTTGTACGCGTGGGGTAGGGGTTAACAAAAAGAGTCCCGCTAGTGTAGGTTAGCTCTTTCGCGCCTGGCAAGCGCGTTGCACATACGGGTTATGATTGCCTTGCACCTTCGCGATGCGTTCATCGCGCTCGCACTCCCAGTCGGTAACCGGATACATCTTGTTCCATGCGTTGAACAGCTGCGTTTGCTGGCGAGAGAGTGTCAGGTTGTATTGGTCGCGCATATAGAAGTAGGTGCGCGCAATGGCACCGCGTGCACGCGCTGGTGGTTCGGCAGCTTTTTCTTTGAAATCGACCTTCATGGCGCATTGACCGTACTGGCCTTCGCCGCCATTCCACTGGCTGTACATAAAGTTGCCGCGATCGCCATTCACCTCACCGACTGACGGCTGCAGGTTATGCATATCGCTTTCCATCTTGCGATAGACCGGATCTTTAGCGCAGTTTTTACGTCCACCGTCCTGCCAGCACTGGCGCTGGTGACCGAACTGCCAGGCGGGAACGACGTGTTCCCACTCTACGCGGCTGGCTCGGTTTTCATTTTTGCGCACCTGATAGCCGCACGATTGCAGATCAACAACGCCTTTTTTGCCCTGCCAGTTAATTTTACATCCGCAATAAAACGTACCGGGCGCGTCAGCGTGGACTTTTACCGCCGCGGCTTTCGCCTGAGAAAAACTATTGATACCTTCGGCCAACGCCGGGCCGGAAAATGCTGCGCTCAGTACCACCGCAGCAATAGACAAATAACGGTACATCACTTACTCCGTGTTAAAACGAGCCAGCAACGTAGCGAAAGTTGTTTTGGTATGCAATCAGCCAGATCAGGAAAGTTCCTGATAGTTCAGATGGTTATTTTGCGACCAGTTGTTCGCCGCAGTGAACACAGCGATAGACGGCTTCGCCACGAACTACGCGATTATGGCGGCGTACGGTAAGCTGATGCTCCTGGCACTTGCAGCGGTAGGGGAAGGTGTTGCGACGCACGGATTGCAGTTCGAACTGATGCGTACGACGGGCGGGAACACCCAGCACGTTTTCCATCATCCACTTCCACTCTTTGCCATGTGGTGCTACGCGCCCGAAATGTTTCCATACCAGCAAATGTGCCAGTTCGTGCGGCACCACTTCTTCAATAAAGGCTTCACTGTTTTCCAACAGCAAAACGGGATTGAGGCGGATTTCATAGCTTTCCAGCCAGGCTGTTCCGGCGGAGGTGCCGCGCTGGGTATAAGAGAGTTTTGGCTCCGGGTAGTTACGCCCCAATTTCAGGTTAGCCTGGGCGAGTTTTTCCCGCAGGCGACGCATAACGGCCTGTTGGATGGCGATAGGGAGACGGGATGTTTTCATAGCGGCAGAGGATAGAGCGAAGAAAAGATGACTGCAAGAGGTGGCTTCCTCCGCGATGGGAGGAAGCTTGGGGAGATTAATCGTGAGCGCCTATTTCGCGCAGTTTACGACCTTTCATCAGATTACGTTCAATATGTTCCAGCGAAACGTGTTTGGTTTCCGGTACCAGCCACAATGTCAGCAGGATAAACAGTACGTTCAGAGCCGCATACACCCAGAAGGTGTTGGCGTTACCCAGTGTGTTGAGCATGGTCAGGAACGTTGCGCCAACGATCATGTTGGCAATCCAGTTGGTGGCGGTAGAGCAGGTGATGCCAAAATCGCGGCCTTTCAGCGGCTGAATTTCGGAGCACAGTACCCAAATCAGCGGACCGGCACTCATGGCAAAACCGACAATAAACATCAGCAGCATGGCGATGGCGAAATACTGCGCTGACGGAGAGTGAATACCGATATGCATCATTGTACCGAGTACGCCCATGCCAGCAGCCATCACCAGGAAGCCCAGCGTTAGCGTTGGTTTACGTCCCCAGCGGTCAACAAGGCCGATTGCGATAAAGGTGGCAAGTACGTTGGTCAGGCCGACAATCACTGTCCCCCACATTTGCTCGGTAGTGTTGGTATAACCCGCCAGTTCGAAGATTTTCGGCGCGTAATACATGATGACGTTCATCCCGGTGAATTGCTGCATTACCTGTAACAGTACGCCAAGGAACACCGCGCGGCGGAAGTTGCTATTCTCTTTAAACAGCGCCCAGCCACTCTGTTTAACCTGCAAACTTTCACGGATTTCATCCAGTTCGCGTTTCGCTTCCGCGCTGGTGTCACGCAGGCGTAGCAGCACGCGTTCGGCATCAACAAAACGGCGTTTGGCGGCAAACCAACGTGGGCTGTCTGGCAGGAAGAAGACACCAATCAGCAGCAAAATTGCCGGGATGATAATCACACCCAGCATCCAGCGCCATGCACCGGTGTAGCTGAAGGCGGTATCAGAAAGATAAGCACCGAGGATCCCGATAGTGATCATCAACTGATACATCGAGATCATACTGCCACGAATTTTTTCCGGCGCAATTTCAGAGAGGTACAGCGGTGCGGTATAAGAGGCCACACCCACCGCCAGCCCCAGTAGAACGCGGGAAAGAATCAGTACTTCAACGTTTGGCGCAGCCGCAGAGAACAGCGAACCGGCAACAAACAAAATTGCGCCGATCATCAGGCTCTTTTTGCGCCCGAGTTTAAAGGAGAGCCAGCCGCTGCCCACCGCACCGACTGCCGCACCGAACATCATGGAGCTTACGACCCATTCTTGCGTGTGCGAAGTAATCTGGAATTCATCTGCAATAAACGGCAGTGCGCCAGCAATTACACCGATATCCAGGCCAAAGAGTAATCCCGCCAGAGCGGCAAGGAAGCAGACGAAAAACGTCATTGCCTTGTTTGACCGCCCCTGTTTTTTAGCGTCAGGCATGATGCCCTCCAATATGGTTATTTTTTATTGTGAATTAAGATAGGTGAGTACGACGTAAAAAGATGTGAAGCAAATCACATCAGTGTAATCGCTTACACTAACATTTATCTTAGTTATGGTTTAAGTGCATGAAAATAATTGAGTTATATCATCATAGATTAAACGCTGTTATCTGCAATTAAGACTTTACTGAAAAGAAATGTAACAACTGTGAAAACTGAATAATAATATGAAAATATTACAAATATTTGGCTGGTGTTATTGGTGTAATCGGTTTCAGTAGTGATGATAATTTGCGATAAAACGTGTTGAGGAAGAATGATGTTATTGTGCGGGCAGCTTTTTGCCGGATGCGGCGTGAATGCCTATCCACCGCGGTGAGGTAAAAGAAAAAGGCCAGCGCGAGGCTGGCCTTTGAAAGCAGGTGAAGAAAGATTACTTCAGACCGGCAGCATCGCGCAGCAGCTGCGCTTTGTCGGTTTTTTCCCACGGGAAATGTTCACGACCAAAGTGACCGTATGCTGCGGTTTCTTTGTAGATCGGGTGCAGCAGATCCAGCATCTGAATCAGACCGTATGGGCGCAGGTCGAAGAACTCACGTACCAGCAGAGTCAGTTGTTCAGAAGGCACTTTCTCAGTACCGAAAGTTTCTACCATGATGGAGGTCGGTTCAGCCACGCCGATTGCGTAGGAAACCTGAATTTCACAACGATCGGCCAGGCCAGCAGCAACGATGTTTTTCGCGACATAACGTGCTGCGTAGGCTGCGGAACGGTCCACTTTTGATGGATCTTTACCAGAGAATGCTCCGCCACCGTGACGTGCCATGCCGCCGTAGGTATCAACGATAATTTTACGACCAGTCAGACCGCAGTCACCCATCGGGCCACCGATAACAAAACGACCGGTCGGGTTGATGAAGAATGTGGTGGCAGAAGTCAGCCATTCAGCGGGCAGAATTGGCTTGATGATCTCTTCCATTACCGCTTCTTGCAGCGATTTCTGGTCGATCTCTTCAGAGTGCTGAGTGGAAAGCACGACAGCATCAATACCAACGATTTTGCCGTCGTCATACTGGAAAGTCACCTGGCTTTTCGCGTCCGGGCGCAGCCACGGCAGAGTGCCGTTTTTACGCACTTCAGCCTGACGCTGTACCAGACGGTGTGCATAGGTGATAGGTGCTGGCATCAGCACGTCGGTTTCATTAGTTGCGTAGCCAAACATCAGACCCTGGTCACCCGCGCCCTGTTCCAGCGGATCGGCACGGTCAACGCCCTGGTTGATGTCAGGAGACTGTTTGCCGATAGCGCTCAGAACCGCACAGGAGTTAGCGTCAAAGCCCATGTCGGAATGCACATAGCCAATTTCGCGAACGGTGTTACGAGTGATCTCTTCGATGTCTACCCAGGCGCTGGTGGTGATTTCGCCGCCAACTAAAACCATGCCGGTTTTTACGTAGGTTTCGCAAGCAACGCGTGCTTTCGGATCCTGTTCGAGGATCGCGTCTAAAACGGCATCAGAGATTTGGTCAGCAATTTTGTCAGGATGCCCTTCAGAGACGGACTCGGACGTAAAAAGGTGTTTTGCCATATTTAATATCACCTAAAGAGAATTTGGTTAGCTCAAACTGTTGTGTGGATTTTCTGTGGTAGCGGATCCTACCACGACTCTGCAGGTTAAAAACACTGGCAGTCTGAGTGTTAATCGGTATGGATGGATTAACATCTAGATGGCTATTTTAGGTCAATTCTTCACCCGATTTCCACTTTTTTTTGAATCGTGTCTCATTCTGTTAAAAACGTGGCTGGAAATTTTTTCTGACAATGCCGGCATTCTGCGTATTTATATTTTGCAATTTTCTGCCATTGTGGGGTATAAAACGCGGCGCGCGGCTTAAATAAAAAGCACACGACGTTTCTTTCGTGTTGCCACTTCCAGCCGGGTTGAAATCAGAGTTTTGGCTTGTGGGTTCGTCTTAACAGGCGGCCGTGGAGGTGATACGAAATAATGAACCGTAGTCTGCTGCTTAACCTGTCTCACCGTTCTGGTGAAGATTCGTTCCCCGCACTCTGCATCTCTGCTTTGCATACCTGCCGATGTTATACCCATCTCGGCGCTTCTCAGGATTCAAGAGCTGGTTACAGTTACTGAGGACTGAACAAGGGCGCTCTTGTAAAAACAAGAGTTTTCTCGTGGTTTCGCCGAACTGTCACACTTACGTTCGGTTATGTGCTTAATAATGTTATGAAAAAGAAACCGGTTGCGCAGTTGGAGCGTCAGCATTCACTGCTGGAAAATCCATGTGCTTATGGGTTGTTATCGCAGTTCCAGGCTGCGATAGTCGTTAACTGTTTTACACTTAATAAAATAATTTGAGGTTCGCTATGTCTGACGACATGTCTATGGGTTTGCCTTCGTCAGCGGGCGAACACGGTGTACTACGCTCCATGCAGGAGGTTGCAATGAGCTCCCAGGAAGCCAGCAAGATGCTGCGTACTTACAATATTGCCTGGTGGGGCAATAACTACTATGACGTTAACGAGCTGGGCCACATCAGCGTGTGCCCGGACCCGGACGTCCCGGAAGCTCGCGTCGATCTCGCGCAGTTAGTGAAAACTCGTGAAGCACAGGGTCAGCGTCTGCCTGCACTGTTCTGTTTCCCACAGATCCTGCAGCACCGTTTGCGTTCCATTAACGCCGCGTTCAAACGTGCGAGGGAATCCTACGGCTATAACGGCGATTACTTCCTTGTTTATCCGATCAAAGTTAACCAGCACCGCCGCGTGATTGAGTCCCTGATTCATTCGGGCGAACCGCTGGGTCTGGAAGCCGGTTCCAAAGCCGAGTTGATGGCAGTGCTGGCACATGCTGGCATGACCCGTAGCGTCATCGTCTGCAACGGTTATAAAGACCGCGAATATATCCGCCTGGCATTAATTGGCGAGAAGATGGGGCACAAGGTCTATCTGGTCATTGAGAAGATGTCAGAAATCGCCATTGTGCTGGATGAAGCAGAACGTCTGAATGTCGTTCCTCGTCTGGGCGTGCGTGCACGTCTGGCTTCGCAGGGCTCGGGTAAATGGCAGTCTTCCGGCGGGGAAAAATCGAAGTTCGGCCTGGCTGCGACTCAGGTACTGCAACTGGTTGAAACGCTGCGTGAAGCTGGGCGTCTCGACAGCCTGCAACTACTGCACTTCCACCTCGGTTCGCAGATGGCGAATATTCGCGATATCGCCACGGGCGTTCGTGAATCCGCGCGTTTCTATGTGGAACTGCACAAGCTGGGCGTCAATATTCAGTGCTTCGACGTCGGCGGCGGTCTGGGCGTGGACTATGAAGGCACCCGTTCGCAGTCTGACTGCTCCGTAAACTACGGCCTCAATGAATATGCCAACAACATCATCTGGGCGATTGGTGATGCGTGTGAAGAAAACGGTCTGCCGCATCCGACGGTAATCACCGAATCGGGTCGTGCGGTGACTGCGCATCACACCGTGCTGGTGTCTAATATCATCGGCGTGGAACGTAACGAATACACGGTGCCGACCGCGCCTGCAGAAGATGCGCCGCGCGCGCTGCAAAGCATGTGGGAAACCTGGCAGGAGATGCACGAACCGGGAACTCGCCGTTCTCTGCGTGAATGGTTACACGACAGTCAGATGGATCTGCACGACATTCATATCGGCTACTCTTCCGGCACCTTTAGCCTGCAAGAACGTGCATGGGCAGAACAACTCTATCTGAGCATGTGCCATGAAGTGCAGAAGCAACTGGATCCGCAAAACCGTGCGCATCGTCCGATAATCGACGAACTGCAGGAACGTATGGCGGACAAAATGTACGTCAATTTCTCGCTGTTCCAGTCAATGCCGGACGCATGGGGGATCGACCAGTTGTTCCCGGTTCTGCCGCTGGAAGGGCTGGATCAAGTGCCGGAACGTCGCGCTGTGCTGCTGGATATTACCTGTGACTCTGACGGTGCTATCGACCACTATATTGATGGTGATGGTATTGCCACGACAATGCCAATGCCGGAGTACGATCCAGAGAATCCGCCGATGCTCGGTTTCTTTATGGTCGGCGCATATCAGGAGATCCTCGGCAACATGCACAACCTGTTCGGTGATACCGAAGCGGTTGACGTGTTCGTCTTCCCTGACGGTAGTGTAGAAGTGGAACTGTCTGACGAAGGCGATACCGTTGCGGATATGCTGCAATATGTGCAGCTCGATCCGAAAACGCTGTTAACTCAGTTCCGCGATCAAGTGAAGAAAACCGATCTTGATGCTGAACTGCAACAACAGTTCCTTGAAGAGTTCGAGGCAGGTTTGTACGGTTATACTTATCTGGAAGATGAGTAAGTCCGTATTACTTGAATCCGCTTAATTTAGCGGTGATAATCCGCCACAATTTATTGTGACAAATCCAACCCTTCCTCGTCGGGCCTAACGACGCGGAAGGGTTTTTTTATATCGACTTTGTAATAGGAGTCCATCCATGAGCACCTTAGGTCATCAATACGATAACTCACTGGTTTCCAACGCCTTTGGTTTTTTACGCCTGCCGATGAACTTCCAGCCGTATGACAGCGATGCTGACTGGGTGATTACTGGTGTGCCGTTCGATATGGCCACTTCTGGTCGTGCGGGGGGACGCCACGGTCCGGCAGCGATCCGTCAGGTTTCGACGAATCTTGCCTGGGAACACAATCGCTTCCCGTGGAATTTCGACATGCGTGAGCGCCTGAACGTCGTGGACTGCGGCGATCTGGTATATGCCTTTGGCGATGCCCGTGAGATGAGCGAAAAACTGCAGGCACACGCCGAGAAGCTGCTGGCTGCCGGTAAGCGTATGCTCTCTTTCGGTGGTGATCACTTTGTTACGCTGCCGCTGCTGCGTGCTCATGCGAAGCATTTCGGCAAAATGGCGCTGGTACACTTTGACGCCCACACCGATACCTACGCGAACGGTTGTGAATTTGACCACGGCACCATGTTCTATACCGCGCCGAAAGAAGGTCTGATCGACCCGAATCATTCCGTGCAGATTGGTATTCGTACCGAGTTTGATAAAGACAACGGTTTTACCGTGCTGGACGCCTGCCAGGTGAACGATCGCAGCGTGGATGACGTTATCGCCCAAGTGAAACAGATTGTGGGTGATATGCCGGTTTACCTGACCTTTGATATCGACTGCCTAGATCCTGCTTTCGCGCCGGGAACCGGTACGCCAGTGATTGGCGGCCTGACCTCCGATCGCGCCATTAAACTGGTACGCGGCCTGAAAGATCTCAACATTGTTGGGATGGACGTAGTGGAAGTGGCTCCGGCATACGATCAGTCGGAAATCACCGCTCTGGCTGCGGCGACGCTGGCGCTGGAGATGCTGTATATTCAGGCGGCGAAAAAGGGCGAGTAAGCACCAGATGCGATGCGCACGGGTAAAACGTGCCATTAATGTCGATGCGGCGTGAACGCCTTATCCGACCTACGTTCGGCACCCGTAGGCCGGATAAGATGCGCCAGCATCGCATCCGGCAATGCGCACAAGGTAACAAATGTGCCATTAATGTCAGATGCGGCGTGAACGCCTTATCTGACCTACGTTCGACACCACCAGGCTTTACTTAATCCCATCCGCGCTCATGCGATCGCGAATATGCTGGGCGCGTTCGGCGGATGCCGGATGGTCGTCAAACATTGAGCTTTGGCGGCCTTCTTCCAGTTTCGCCAGTTTTTCAAAGCTGGTGGCAAGACCTGCCGGGCTGATGCCGCGTTGGCGCAGAAGATCGTAAGAATAATCATCGGCTTCTGCTTCCTGGCGCTGGGAGAATTGCGAATTGACTAATTTCTCGCCCAGATCACCAAGTTGTGATTGAGATAAACTGCCGACAATCCCGCCCGCAGAGGCCGCAGCTACTCGCACGGCATTTGTACCAAGCGCCACCTGCATCCCTTTCTTCACATGGCCTAACGCCACGTGCCCCATCTCGTGACCGATCACCGCTTCGACTTCGTTATCCGTCATCATATCCATCAGCCCGCTATAGACGCGGATACAGCCGTTAGCCATTGCAAAGGCGTTCACATCCTTCGCCATATACACTTTGTAATTCACCGGCTGACCGTTGATATTGTTGCCTAGCGCATTGGCAATAGTTGTCAGACGTTTAGCGTATTCGCTATTGGCTGGCGCAATCGTCGCCTTGCTGTCCATCTCCTGACATGCCTGATCGCTCAGGGTTTTCACCTGCGCATCACTCAAACTGTAAGCCTGAAAAGCTTCCGCTCCTGATGAGAGCAGTCCGTTGGAGTCCATATTCTGGCAACCAGTCAGTACCGTTGCCACGCTCATTGCTACCAATAAGGCGCGAATTTTCATGTTTTCTCTTCCGCACAAGGTCAGGATTATTCTAAAAATGCGCCGTTTGCAGGTGAATCGACGCTCAGTCTCAGTATAAGGAAAAGCGCAGCGGACGGGCGAGTAGATTGCGCAACATGCGAGCATGATCCAGAGATTTCTGAAGCGGCAAAAGGATGTTCCATGTACATGACGCGCGGCTTGCGGTAAATTGTTGGCAAATTTTCCGGCGTAGCCCAAAACGCGCTGTCGTCAAGTCGTTAAGGGCGTGCCCTTCATCATCCGATCTGGAGTCAAAATGTCCTCACGTAAAGAGCTTGCCAATGCTATTCGTGCGCTGAGCATGGACGCAGTACAGAAAGCCAAATCCGGTCACCCGGGTGCCCCTATGGGTATGGCTGACATTGCCGAAGTCCTGTGGCGTGATTTCCTGAAACACAACCCGCAGAATCCGTCCTGGGCTGACCGTGACCGCTTCGTGCTGTCCAACGGCCACGGCTCCATGCTGATCTACAGCCTGCTGCACCTCACCGGTTACGATCTGCCGATGGAAGAACTGAAAAACTTCCGTCAGCTGCACTCTAAAACTCCGGGCCACCCGGAAGTGGGTTACACCGCTGGTGTGGAAACCACCACCGGTCCGCTGGGTCAGGGTATTGCCAACGCAGTCGGTATGGCGATTGCAGAAAAAACGCTGGCGGCGCAGTTTAACCGTCCGGGCCACGACATTGTCGACCACTACACCTACGCCTTCATGGGCGACGGCTGCATGATGGAAGGCATCTCCCACGAAGTTTGCTCTCTGGCGGGTACGCTGAAGCTGGGTAAACTGATTGCGTTCTACGATGACAACGGTATCTCTATTGATGGTCACGTTGAAGGCTGGTTCACCGACGACACCGCAATGCGTTTCGAAGCTTACGGCTGGCACGTTATTCGCGACATCGACGGTCATGACGCGGCATCCATCAAACGCGCAGTAGAAGAAGCGCGCGCAGTGACTGACAAACCGTCCCTGCTGATGTGCAAAACCATCATCGGTTTCGGTTCCCCGAACAAAGCCGGTACTCACGACTCCCACGGTGCGCCGCTGGGCGACGCTGAAATTGCCCTGACCCGCGAACAGCTGGGCTGGAAATATGCACCGTTCGAAATCCCGTCTGAAATCTATGCTCAGTGGGATGCGAAAGAAGCAGGCCAGGCGAAAGAATCCGCATGGAACGAGAAATTCGCTGCTTACGCGAAAGCTTATCCGCAGGAAGCCGCTGAATTTACCCGCCGTATGAAAGGCGAAATGCCGTCTGACTTCGACGCGAAAGCAAAAGAGTTCATTGCTAAACTGCAGGCTAACCCGGCGAAAATCGCCAGCCGTAAAGCGTCTCAGAATGCTATCGAAGCTTTCGGTCCGCTGTTGCCGGAATTCCTCGGCGGTTCTGCTGACCTGGCACCGTCTAACCTGACCCTGTGGTCTGGTTCTAAAGCAATCAACGAAGATGCTGCGGGTAACTACATCCACTACGGTGTTCGCGAGTTCGGTATGACCGCGATTGCTAACGGTATCTCCCTGCACGGTGGTTTCCTGCCGTACACCTCCACCTTCCTGATGTTCGTGGAATACGCACGTAACGCCGTACGTATGGCTGCGCTGATGAAACAGCGTCAGGTGATGGTTTACACCCACGACTCCATCGGTCTGGGCGAAGATGGCCCGACTCACCAGCCGGTAGAGCAGGTCGCTTCTCTGCGCGTAACCCCGAACATGTCTACATGGCGTCCGTGTGACCAGGTTGAATCCGCGGTCGCGTGGAAATACGGTGTTGAGCGTCAGGACGGCCCGACCGCACTGATCCTCTCCCGTCAGAACCTGGCGCAGCAGGAACGAACTGAAGAGCAACTGGCAAACATCGCGCGCGGTGGTTATGTGCTGAAAGACTGCGCCGGTCAGCCGGAACTGATTTTCATCGCTACCGGTTCAGAAGTTGAACTGGCTGTTGCTGCCTACGAAAAACTGACTGCCGAAGGCGTGAAAGCGCGCGTGGTGTCCATGCCGTCTACCGACGCATTTGACAAGCAGGATGCTGCTTACCGTGAATCCGTACTGCCGAAAGCGGTTACTGCACGCGTTGCGGTAGAAGCGGGTATTGCTGACTACTGGTACAAGTATGTTGGCCTGAATGGCGCTATCATCGGTATGACCACCTTCGGTGAGTCAGCTCCGGCAGAGTTGCTGTTCGAAGAGTTCGGCTTCACCGTCGACAACGTCGTTGCGAAAGCAAAAGAACTGCTGTAATTAGCATTTCGGGTAAAAAGGTCGCTTCGGCGACCTTTTTTATTACCTTGATATGTCCGTTTGCGGACAAGCAATAGATAAAGCGTGTTGCAGATCACAAATATTTATATGCAATAAATATCAATTATGTAATATGCATCACGATATGCGTATTGACATTTGTTGTTATATCTATAACTCAATGTTATATAAGAAATTAATAATTCACTGTTTTCAAAACACCGGTTTCCCTGCTCAATTGCTTTCATTAAACCGCACGAGTATTTTATTTTTACCGCCGGACGGTACCCTAAAAATAAAATAAGGATAATTTATGCGGCTTAGTGACTATTTTCCAGAATCATCAATCTCAGTTATACATTCAGCAAAAGATTGGCAGGAAGCTATCGATTTCTCGATGGTAT
Organism: Shigella sp. FC1567; assembly: GCF_001743015.1. NCBI lineage: Bacteria > Pseudomonadati > Pseudomonadota > Gammaproteobacteria > Enterobacterales > Enterobacteriaceae > Shigella > Shigella sp. FC1567. Next base: position 15,445 of record NZ_MIIV01000546.1, on the reverse strand, counting down.
CATTGCTGGATAAAAACTATATCAGCGAGAATTACATTCAGGCAATTAAAGATTCCACCATTAACAATGGCCCTTATTATATTCTCGCACCAGGCGTGGCAATGCCTCATGCGCGACCGGAATGTGGGGCGCTTAAAACCGGGATGTCTTTGACATTACTTGAACAAGGTGTTTATTTTCCGGGGAATGACGAACCAATTAAATTACTCATCGGACTCTCTGCTGCCGATGCCGATTCGCACATTGGCGCTATTCAGGCGTTAAGTGAATTACTGTGCGAAGAAGAAATACTCGAACAACTCTTAACAGCATCATCAGAAAAACAATTAGCGGACATTATCAGCCACAGATAATTACTCTCTCCTCTACAGGATAATATTATGGAAAACAAGTCTGCTCGTGCAAAGGTCCAGGCTTTTGGGGGCTTTTTGACTGCAATGGTCATCCCCAATATTGGTGCTTTTATTGCCTGGGGTTTTATTACTGCGTTATTTATTCCCACCGGTTGGCTGCCTAACGAACATTTCGCCAAAATTGTCGGCCCGATGATTACCTATTTATTGCCCGTGATGATTGGTTCTACAGGTGGTCATCTGGTCGGCGGTAAACGCGGGGCGGTCATGGGCGGAATAGGTACTATTGGTGTGATCGTTGGCGCAGAGATCCCGATGTTCCTTGGCTCAATGATCATGGGGCCGCTCGGTGGGTTGGTCATAAAATATGTCGATAAGGCACTGGAAAAACGCATACCTGCCGGTTTTGAGATGGTTATCAATAACTTCTCATTAGGTATCGCGGGGATGCTCCTTTGTCTGCTGGGTTTTGAAGTGATCGGCCCGGCGGTGTTAATTGCCAATACTTTCGTCAAAGAGTGTATCGAGGCGCTGGTACATGCGGGTTATCTGCCTCTGCTGTCAGTCATCAATGAACCGGCGAAAGTGCTTTTCCTTAATAATGCGATCGATCAGGGCGTCTATTATCCGCTGGGAATGCAACAGGCTTCGGTTAACGGTAAATCCATCTTCTTTATGGTGGCCTCTAACCCAGGTCCGGGCCTGGGGCTGCTGCTGGCGTTTACCTTGTTTGGTAAAGGGATGAGTAAACGTTCTGCGCCCGGGGCGATGATTATTCACTTCCTCGGTGGGATCCACGAACTGTATTTCCCATATGTGCTGATGAAGCCGCTGACTATTATTGCCATGATTGCGGGCGGTATGTCTGGTACCTGGATGTTTAACTTACTGGACGGTGGTCTGGTGGCTGGCCCAAGTCTGGGGTCTATCTTTGCTTACCTGGCACTGACGCCGAAAGGCTCGTTCCTGGCGACAATTGCCGGTGTTACGGTAGGTACCCTGGTGTCCTTTGCTATTACTTCGCTGATACTGAAGATGGAAAAAACGGTGGAAACGGAGAGCGAAGATGAGTTTGCTCAGTCAACCAATGCGGTTAAGGCGATGAAACAAGAGGGTGCATTCTCGTTAAGCAGGGTTAAGCGTATCGCCTTTGTTTGCGATACGGGGATGGGCTCCAGTGCGATGGGCGCGACCACCTTCCGTAAACGCCTGGAAAAAGCGGGGCTGGCAATAGAAGTAAAACATTACGCGATAGAAAACGTGCCTGCGGATGCCGATATCGTCGTCACTCACGCCAGTCTGGAAGGGCGCGTGAAACGTGTGACGGATAAACCGCTGATATTGATTAATAACTATATTGGCGATCCAAAACTCGACACTTTATTTAATCAATTAACCGCCGAACATAAACACTGATTACAGAGGTAAAAATGAAAACCAAAGTTGCTGCTATTTATGGCAAGCGGGATGTCCGTCTGCGCGAATTTGAACTGCCAGAAATTACCGATAATGAACTGTTAGTGAGTGTAATTTCTGACAGCGTCTGTTTATCGACCTGGAAAGCGGCGTTACTCGGTAGTGAACATAAACGCGTACCCGACGATTTAGAAAATCATCCGGTCATTACCGGGCATGAATGTGCCGGGGTTATTGTCGAAGTGGGTAAAAATCTCACTGGCAAATATAAAAAAGGCCAGCGTTTTGTATTGCAACCGGCGATGGGGTTACCAAGCGGATATTCAGCAGGCTACAGCTACGAATATTTTGGCGGTAACGCCACCTATATGATTATTCCCGAAATCGCCATTAATTTGGGCTGCGTATTACCGTATCACGGCTCTTATTTTGCTGCGGCGTCGCTGGTAGAGCCTATGTGCTGCATTATTGGTGCTTATCATGCCAATTATCACACCACGCAATATGTTTATGAGCATCGCATGGGCGTCAAACCTGGCGGCAATATTGCACTGCTGGCGTGTGCGGGTCCGATGGGCATTGGCGCTATCGATTACGCCATTAACGGTGGCATACAACCGTCACGGGTGGTGGTGGTCGATATCGACGACAAACGCCTGGCGCAGGTGCAGAAGCTGCTGCCGGTGGATCTGGCGGCCAGTAAAGGCATTGAGCTGGTGTATGTGAATACCAAAGGGATGAGCGATCCGGTCCAGACGCTGCGGGCGCTGACAGGAGATGTCGGGTTCGATGACATTTTTGTTTATGCGGCGGTGCCTGCTGTCGTTGAGATGGCTGACGAATTACTGGCGGAAGATGGCTGTCTGAACTTCTTTGCCGGGCCGACGGATAAAAACTTCAAAGTGCCGTTTAATTTCTACAACGTCCATTACAACAGCACGCACGTAGTCGGTACATCCGGCGGTTCAACGGACGACATGAAAGAGGCGATTGCGTTAAGCGCCACGGGGCAGTTGCAGCCGTCCTTTATGGTCACGCATATCGGTGGGCTGGATGCGGTGCCAGATACCGTGCTCAATCTGCCGGATATCCCTGGCGGTAAAAAACTCATTTATAACGGCGTGACCATGCCGCTCACTGCCATTGCCGATTTTGCCGAAAAAGGCAAAACCGATCCGCTATTTAAAGAGTTGGCGCGGCTGGTTGAGGAAACGCACGGCATCTGGAATGAACAGGCCGAGAAATATCTGCTGGCACAATTTGGCATTGATATCGGGGAGGCCGCGCAATGATGTCCCTGGCGTGGCCATTATTTCGCGTTACGGAACAGGCAGCGTTAGCTGCCTGGCCGCAAACCGGATGTGGCGACAAAAATAAAATTGATGGCCTGGCGGTCACCGCGATGCGCCAGGCATTAAACGACGTCGCTTTTCGTGGACGAGTGGTTATCGGCGAAGGAGAAATTGACCATGCGCCGATGCTGTGGATTGGCGAAGAGGTGGGCAAAGGCGATGGGCCAGAAGTCGATATCGCGGTTGATCCCATTGAAGGCACGCGGATGGTGGCGATGGGGCAGAGCAATGCGCTGGCGGTCATGGCTTTCGCCCCTCGGGATAGCCTGTTACATGCGCCCGATATGTATATGAAAAAGCTGGTTGTTAATCGACTGGCTGCCGGGGTGATTGATCTGTCTTTGCCTCTGGCGGACAACTTGCGTAACGTGGCGCGGGCGTTAGGTAAACCGCTGGACAAGCTGCGCATGGTTACGCTGGATAAACCGCGCCTGAGTGCCGCGATTGAGGAAGCAACACAGCTGGGCGTGAAGGTTTTTGCCCTGCCGGATGGCGATGTCGCCGCCAGCGTGCTGACCTGCTGGCAGGATAATCCTTACGATGTGATGTACACCATCGGCGGTGCGCCAGAAGGCGTGATTTCTGCCTGTGCCGTTAAAGCATTAGGCGGGGATATGCAGGCCGAGCTGATTGACTTTTGTCAGGCTAAAGGGGATTACACGGAAAATCGGCAGATTGCAGAGCAGGAGAGCAAGCGTTGCAAGGCAATGGGCGTTGACGTTAACCGTGTGTACTCGCTCGATGAACTGGTGAGGGGGAACGATATCCTCTTTAGCGCTACGGGCGTGACGGGCGGCGAGTTGGTGAACGGTATCCAACAGACGGCGAATGGGGTGCGGACGCAGACATTACTGATCGGCGGCGCGGACCAAACGTGTAATATAATAGACTCCCTGCATTGATGGTGATCTATCGGAAGACCAATGGCGAAGCTGACAGAAGATGATGTGCTTGAGCAACTGGATGCACAGGACAATTTATTTTCATTTATGAAAACTGCGCATTCTATTTTGCTCCAGGGGATACGCCAGTTTCTGCCGTCGCTGTTTGTCGATAACGATGAAGAGATCGTGGAATATGCAGTGAAGCCGTTACTCGCCCAAAGCGGCCCGCTTGACGATATTGATGTTGCGCTGCGTTTGATTTATGCGCTGGGGAAAATGGATAAATGGCTGTACGCCGATATCACGCATTTTTCCCAGTTCTGGCATTACCTGAACGAACAGGATGAAACGCCCGGATTTGCCGATGACATGACCTGGGATTTTATCAGCAACGTCAATAGCATAACCCGCAATGCGATGCTCTATGACGCGTTGAAAGCGATGAAGTTCGCCGATTTCGCCGTCTGGTCAGAGGCGCGTTTTAGCGGGATGGTCAAAACGGCGCTGACGCTGGCAGTAACGACAATCTTAAAGGAATTAACGCCGTGAAAATTGAATTAACGGTGAATGGGCTGAAGATACAGGCACAGTACCAGAACGAAGAGATTGAAAATGTACATAAACCGTTGCTGCGTATGCTGGCGGCCTTACAGACGGTAAATCCGCAGCGGCGTACGGTGGTTTTTCTTTGCGCTCCGCCGGGGACGGGTAAATCTACCCTAACCACCTTCTGGGAATATCTCGCGCAACAAGACCCGGAGCTGCCCGCTATTCAGACGCTCCCGATGGATGGTTTTCACCATTACAATAGCTGGCTGGACGCGCATCAATTGCGCCCCTTCAAAGGCGCACCAGAGACATTTGACGTTGCGAAACTGGCGGAAAATCTGCGCCAGGTGGTGGAAGGGGATTGTACGTGGCCGCAGTACGATCGACAAAAGCATGATCCTGTTGAAGATGCGTTGCACGTTACCGCACCACTCGTCATCGTCGAAGGAAACTGGTTGTTGCTGGACGACGAGAAGTGGTGCCAGCTTGCGCAATTTTGTGATTTCTCGATCTTTATCAACGCGCCAGCTACTGCGTTGCGGGAGCGTCTGGTGGGGCGCAAGCTGGCGGGAGGGGTATCGCTGGCAGATGCAGAAACCTTTTATGACCGTACCGACGGGCCGAATGTTCGCCGGGTGCTGGAAGAGAGTCTGCCTGCAAATTTGACCTTAATGATGACCGCTACGGGTGAATATCGTCTGGTGGATTAACGTTCCTGATTACACCATCTTCCAGTCGCACCACACGAGAGAAATGACGCCGGGTAAATGCGGCGTCATGACTGATTGCTACCACGCTCGTGCCTCGCTGGCGGCACTTCTCCAGCCAGCTTTCAAACACGCTCAACCAATTTTCGTCAAAATCCCGACTCGGCTCGTCCAGCAGTAATAGTGGCGGAGAGAGTGCTTCCAGGCAGGCGACGGCGACCATCCGTCGCTGCGCACTATGCAGATCCAACGGGTGCGAGTTGGCAGTGTCTGCTAACTGACAACATTGCAGGGCAGCATGGGTACGTTGAGTGATTTCATCCGCCGGGCATTTTTGCAGTTTCAAACCAAATGCGATCTCGTCAGCGACGGTGCTGTGAAAAAGTTGGTTTTCCGCTTCCTGAAACAGTACGCCAACCTTTGCCGCGCGCTGGCGGTTTTTCAGGTTTTTCATCGCCTGTTGTTGCAGCATAACCGTACCGGCTGTGGGCGTAAGAAGACCTGCCATTACTCGTAACAGCGTCGATTTCCCTGCGCCATTGTCACCGGTCAGCGCCAACCATTCACCTTGTTTGAGTTGCAGAGAAATGTCGCAAAGACAATCCGTTGCCGCGCCAGGCCAGCGATAAGATATCTGATTTAACGTTAACATAGTGGCTGGAGCGCTCCGTTTTGCAATTGCCACGCTTGCTGGCAGTAGTTCAGGAAAGGTGTGCGATGACGTTCAAAAAGAATAATCAGCGAACCACGTTCAAACGCCCAGTGTTGTAAGCGCTGCAACAGCATTTCGCTGGCCTGCGGCGTCAGGCGGCTAAAGGCTTCATCAAGAATTAAGAGCTTTGGCTGCATCGCGATGGCGCAGGCGATGACCACGCGCTGTGTCTCTCCACCGGAGAGTGTTGCCGGGTGACGATGGCGCAACGGCTGGCACTCGGTCAGAGTCAGGGCGGCATCAATCCGCGCCATAATCTCTGCTTCAGCAAGACACAGATTTTCTGGCCCAAAGGCAACTTCTTCTTCCACGCTAAAGGTACAGCCGGAGAGCTGCAAATAGGGCGATTGCTGGACGAGCTGGATGGTGGCGGATTGTTCATTAAGCGGGAGATGCCCAATGGGCGTACCGAGGAGCGTCCCCGTGCCTGTTATCTCTCCTGGCAGAAAGTCCGGATACCAGCCCGCCATCAGCTGTGCCAGCGTACTTTTGCCACTGCCGTTGTCACCAAAGATGGCGACCATCCCCGGTTTGACATAGTGAAAGTCATAACAGAACGGAGGATGCGTTGAGTGTGTCGGGCAATAACGGAACTGTTCTAACGTAACCATATCCACGCTCCGAATTCTGTCAGCATCAGCAAGATCATGGTGTAACGCGCTACGCGTTGTAGGGTGCTATCGGCTGGTGCCCACAACGTTGTTCGTCGGTTGTGGATCCGAAATGCCCGCATATCCAGCGCCGCACCTCGGACAGCCAGATCGTTAAGCGCATTGTGTGTTAGCGGAATAATTAACGCGGGCATCGCACGTAAACGCTGATACCAGCCCTCATCCAGCGGCACGCCGCGGGCACGCTGCGCTTCATGAATAATCGCTAATTGCCGTTTTAACTGCTCAACGACCAATAACGGCCCGGCAAACAGATAAGCGACGCCTGGCGGCAGGCGAGAAGCAAACAGAGCGCGAATAAAACATTGCACGGGGACGTACTGCATCCACAACTGTGAGGTTGAAACAATCACCAGAATCCGCAACCAGAGCGTAATAGCATGCGACCACCGTTCTGGCGAGCGTGGCGTGCCGCTTAGCCATTCTGGTAGCCAGCCACCGTGTACCAGCCACAGCCCGGCTCCCAGCGAGAACATCAGCCAGACGACATATTTTGCCCGCCGCCGCGTGGCCTTTAGCGCAATAAGGCAGAAAAAGGTCGCCGCGCTATAGATCGGCAAAATGGTCTGCGCGGGCAGGATAAGCGTGGTGCAGGCCGCCAATGCCCACAGTGTTAATGAGGTAAATGGATGCATTTAGCGCACGGCAGCCATTGCCGGAAAATGGCGCGTGGTGCGAATCGGCAGCTGGCGCAGTAAAAGCCAGACAATCACCGCTGTAAGAATTTTATCGACCAGGTTCGCGCCTATCACCGTAATCGCCACCGACTCCACCAGGTTTTGCCCCATCGAGTGCATCCAGGCAACGAACAAATCGGCTCCGCTACCGGTGACACCGCCGAACAGCGCAGTACGCAGCGGTACAGCGACGACCGTTACCGCAAGCGTAATAATCACGCCGCTGACAACGACTTTTGGCAGGGTGCGAAACCAACCCGCTCGCGCCAGCCAACCGGCGACCAGGCCGATGACCATCGCGACGGGTGCAAATGCGGCGGCGATCGGGTCGGTCAGCAATCCCCAGAGTAAATTGGTCAGTAAGCCGGTCAGCATTCCGATCACCGGACCAAGCAGTACCGCGCTAATAAGTGTGCCGATGGAGTCGAGAAATATAGGTAATTTGACCATGCTGGCCAGTTGCCCGCCGATCATATTGATGGCGATAGATATAACGATCAACACCAGTGCCTGACTGGAAAAGTGGCTACGCGCCATAAGAAAACCTCTTTGAAAGTAGTTATTTAACGGGGGAAATATGCAACTCGTCGTAACCAGAAAGCGCGCAAGGTTGGCGGCTAAACGCCAGTTCCTCAAGGCTACCGATCACCAGTTCAAGCGTGGTCCGCACGGTACAGCCGGGCATCATATGACCGCCAAGCATCGTGCCGTGTGGATCGGAAACGCAGAGATGAAGATGCTCACCACTCTGTTCCAGCGTGCCGTTTAGTGAGATCACTTCGAATGTACCGTTCAGGAGCGTGGTGCCTTCTTGCCTGGCATAGCGCAAGGCGACGTCAGTCAGGCTACCGGTACAGCCTGCAATCCAGGCGCATGAAGTTGATGCTGCTGTGCAAAAGCGTGTAGCTGGGAAAAAACTTCCTGCCCGGGGAGGAGGCGCAGTGCGTAAAAGCGTGCGGAGGAAGAATATGGGTAGGGCAATGTCATCATTGGAGTACTCCGAAACTCGGACGTATTGCGGATAATATCGACGCTGCATCAGTCATATTCTGATATAAGTCAGGGTTTGTGACGGCACAACGAAAAGATTTTGCTACGCTTATTCGTGATTCTGCAAAGTGGAATAAATTCTACAGGGGCGGGGCTGAAAACGTGACGTAAGTCAGATAATTGCTTTCTTTGACTGGACAATCATTCCTTTTATTCCACGTTTCGCTTATCCTAGCTGAAGCGTTTCAGTCGATTAAATGTTCGACAATTAACCAATCAGTCGCAGTTTGCGACAGGTAAGGTTTCCCCGGACGATTTGCTGGATTACTCTGTCTGGCAAATTTGCTCAGGGAAAACCTTGCAGGAGATCTATGACCGTACGCGTAGCGATAAATGGCTTCGGTCGCATCGGGCGTAATGTGGTTCGTGCTTTGTATGAATCCGGACGCCGGGCGGAAATTACCGTGGTGGCAATCAACGAACTGGCGGATGCTGCGGGCATGGCGCATTTGTTGAAATATGACACCAGCCATGGCCGTTTTGCATGGGAAGTACGACAGGAACGCGATCAACTTTTTGTTGGTGATGACGCCATCCGCGTATTGCATGAACGTTCACTGCAATCGCTCCCCTGGCGTGAACTTGGCGTTGATGTAGTCCTCGACTGCACCGGCGTATATGGCTCCCGCGAGCATGGCGAAGCGCATATTGCCGCCGGGGCCAAAAAAGTGCTCTTTTCACATCCTGGCAGTAACGATCTCGACGCGACCGTTGTTTACGGCGTCAATCAGGATCAACTTCGTGCGGAACACCGCATCGTTTCTAACGCTTCCTGTACCACGAATTGCATAATTCCCGTCATCAAATTGTTAGATGATGCGTACGGTATTGAGTCCGGCACTGTGACCACAATTCACTCCGCCATGCACGATCAACAGGTTATTGATGCATACCATCCTGACCTGCGTCGCACCCGGGCAGCCAGCCAGTCGATCATTCCGGTCGATACTAAACTGGCCGCCGGTATCACACGATTTTTTCCGCAATTTAACGATCGCTTTGAAGCGATTGCGGTACGTGTGCCAACCATAAATGTGACGGCAATCGATTTAAGCGTGACGGTGAAGAAACCTGTAAAAGCCAATGAAGTCAACCTGTTGCTGCAAAAAGCAGCACAAGGTGCATTTCATGGTATAGTTGACTATACGGAATTGCCGTTGGTCTCTGTAGATTTTAACCACGATCCGCACAGTGCCATTGTCGATGGCACCCAAACCCGGGTCAGTGGCGCACACCTGATCAAAACGTTGGTCTGGTGCGATAACGAATGGGGCTTTGCTAACCGAATGCTCGACACGACGTTAGCTATGGCTACTGTTGCTTTCAGGTAAGACGCAAGCAGCGTCTGCAAAACTTTTAGAATCAACGAGAGGATTCACCATGTCTGTAATTAAGATGACCGATCTGGATCTTGCTGGGAAACGTGTATTTATCCGTGCGGATCTGAACGTACCAGTAAAAGACGGGAAAGTAACCAGCGACGCGCGTATCCGTGCTTCTCTGCCGACCATCGAACTGGCCCTGAAACAAGGCGCAAAAGTGATGGTAACTTCCCACCTGGGTCGTCCTACCGAAGGCGAGTACAACGAAGAATTCTCTCTGCTGCCGGTTGTTAACTACCTGAAAGACAAACTGTCTAACCCGGTTCGTCTGGTTAAAGATTACCTCGACGGCGTTGACGTTGCTGAAGGTGAACTGGTTGTTCTGGAAAACGTTCGCTTCAACAAAGGCGAGAAGAAAGACGACGAAACCCTGTCCAAAAAATACGCTGCACTGTGTGACGTGTTCGTAATGGACGCATTCGGTACTGCTCACCGCGCGCAGGCTTCTACTCACGGTATCGGTAAATTCGCTGACGTTGCGTGCGCAGGCCCGCTGCTGGCAGCTGAACTGGACGCGCTGGGTAAAGCACTGAAAGAACCTGCTCGCCCGATGGTGGCTATCGTTGGTGGTTCTAAAGTATCTACCAAACTGACCGTTTTGGACTCCCTGTCTAAAATCGCTGACCAGCTGATTGTTGGTGGTGGTATCGCTAACACCTTTATCGCGGCACAAGGCCACGATGTGGGTAAATCCCTGTACGAAGCTGACCTGGTTGACGAAGCTAAACGTCTGCTGACCACCTGCAACATCCCGGTTCCGTCTGATGTTCGCGTAGCAACCGAGTTCTCTGAAACTGCACCGGCTACCCTGAAATCTGTTAACGATGTGAAAGCTGACGAGCAGATCCTGGATATCGGTGATGCTTCCGCTCAGGAACTGGCTGAAATCCTGAAGAATGCGAAAACCATTCTGTGGAACGGTCCGGTTGGCGTGTTCGAATTCCCGAACTTCCGCAAAGGTACTGAAATCGTGGCTAACGCTATCGCAGACAGCGAAGCGTTCTCCATCGCTGGCGGCGGCGACACTCTGGCAGCAATCGACCTGTTCGGCATTGCTGACAAAATCTCCTACATCTCCACTGGCGGCGGCGCATTCCTCGAATTCGTGGAAGGTAAAGTACTGCCTGCAGTAGCGATGCTCGAAGAGCGCGCTAAGAAGTAAAAAATCACAGGGCAGGGAAACCTGCCCTTGTTTCAGCGCGCTTTTAGAGCACGCATTTTTTCATACTCTAAATAATTCGAGTTGCAGGAAGGCGACAAGAGAGTGAATCCCCAGGAGCTTACATAAGTAAGTGACTGGGGTGAGCGAACGCAGACGCAGCACATGCAACTTGAAGTATGATGAGTATAAGGCCCGACGATACAGGACAAGAGACATGTCTAAGATTTTTGATTTCGTAAAACCTGGCGTAATCACTGGTGATGACGTACAGAAAGTTTTCCAGGTAGCAAAAGAAAACAACTTCGCACTGCCAGCAGTAAACTGCGTCGGTACTGACTCCATCAACGCCGTACTGGAAACTGCTGCTAAAGTTAAAGCGCCGGTTATCGTTCAGTTCTCCAACGGTGGTGCTTCCTTTATCGCTGGTAAAGGCGTGAAATCTGACGTTCCGCAGGGTGCTGCTATCCTGGGCGCGATCTCTGGTGCGCATCACGTTCACCAGATGGCTGAACATTATGGTGTTCCGGTTATCCTGCACACTGACCACTGCGCGAAGAAACTGCTGCCGTGGATCGACGGTCTGCTGGACGCGGGTGAAAAACACTTCGCAGCTACCGGTAAGCCGCTGTTCTCTTCTCACATGATCGACCTGTCTGAAGAATCTCTGCAAGAGAACATCGAAATCTGCTCTAAATACCTGGAGCGTATGTCCAAAATCGGCATGACTCTGGAAATCGAACTGGGTTGCACCGGTGGTGAAGAAGACGGCGTGGACAACAGCCACATGGACGCTTCTGCACTGTACACCCAGCCGGAAGACGTTGATTACGCATACACCGAGCTGAGCAAAATCAGCCCGCGTTTCACCATCGCTGCGTCCTTCGGTAACGTACACGGTGTTTACAAGCCGGGTAACGTGGTTCTGACTCCGACCATCCTGCGTGATTCTCAGGAATATGTTTCTAAGAAACACAACCTGCCGCACAACAGCCTGAGCTTCGTATTCCACGGTGGTTCCGGTTCTACTGCTCAGGAAATCAAAGACTCCGTAAGCTACGGCGTAGTGAAAATGAACATCGATACCGATACCCAATGGGCAACCTGGGAAGGCGTTCTGAACTACTACAAAGCGAACGAAGCTTATCTGCAGGGTCAGCTGGGTAACCCGAAAGGCGAAGATCAGCCGAACAAGAAATACTACGATCCGCGCGTATGGCTGCGTGCCGGTCAGACTTCGATGATCGCTCGTCTGGAAAAAGCATTCCAGGAACTGAACGCGATCGACGTTCTGTAAGATATTCCTTTCTGCTTATCTCAAGGCCCGCTCTGCGGGTCTTTTTTTCGCCAAAAGCAAAATTGCCTGATGCGCTACGCTTATCAGGCCTACACGTATCCTGCAATATATTGAATTTGCAGGTTTTTGTAGGCCGGATAAGGCGTTCACGCCGCATCCGGCATGACAAAGCGCACATTGATATCTGTCTGAGCCCCGCTCTGCGGGGATTTTTTCGCCAAAAGCAAGGTGATTCAGATGAGAAATCTGTGACCTATTTGGCAAAATTATGCTTTATTGTTTACCCTTGTCAGACTGCCCGTCATAAGGCGGCGGAGTGTATTTCTCCATTTTGAGTCAGTTGAAAAGGAATATTGAATGGAAGATTTGAATGTTGTCGATAGCATAAACGGCGCGGGAAGCTGGCTGGTAGCTAACCAGGCGCTGCTGCTAAGTTATGCAGTAAACATCGTGGCGGCACTCGCGATCATCATCGTTGGTTTGATTATCGCGCGGATGATTTCCAACGCGGTGAATCGCCTGATGATCTCCCGTAAAATCGATGCCACTGTTGCTGATTTTCTTTCTGCATTAGTCCGTTACGGTATTATCGCCTTTACGCTAATCGCTGCCCTGGGACGCGTGGGTGTACAAACAGCGTCAGTCATTGCTGTACTCGGTGCCGCAGGCTTAGCTGTTGGTCTGGCTTTGCAGGGGTCACTTTCTAACCTGGCCGCTGGCGTGTTACTTGTCATGTTCCGACCGTTCCGTGCCGGAGAATATGTTGACCTCGGCGGCGTAGCCGGTACTGTGCTGAGTGTGCAGATTTTCTCCACCACCATGCGTACTGCAGACGGTAAAATTATCGTTATTCCGAACGGTAAAATTATTGCCGGAAATATTATTAACTTCTCCCGCGAGCCAGTTCGCCGTAACGAATTTATTATTGGCGTGGCGTATGATTCCGATATCGATCAGGTTAAGCAGATCCTGACCAATATTATCCAGTCTGAAGATCGCATTTTGAAAGATCGCGAAATGACTGTGCGCCTGAACGAACTTGGTGCATCGTCGATTAATTTCGTGGTCCGCGTCTGGAGCAACAGCGGCGATCTGCAAAACGTGTACTGGGATGTGCTGGAGCGTATTAAACGTGAATTTGATGCCGCCGGTATCAGCTTCCCGTACCCGCAAATGGATGTGAACTTTAAGCGGGTGAAAGAAGACAAAGCTGCGTAATCAACGCTGAGGCCAGATAATACTCTCTGGCCTCTCTCTTATTAGTTATTCTGATTGCCAATTAATATTATCAATTTCCGCTAATAACAATCCCGCGATATAGTCTCTGCATCAGATACTTAATTCGGAATATCCAACGTGTTTTCTTATTACTTTCAAGGTCTTGATCTTGGGGCAGCTATGATTCTGCCGCTCGGCCCACAAAATGCTTTTGTGATGAATCAGGGCATTCGTCGTCAGTACCACATTATGATTGCCTTACTTTGCGCTATCAGCGATTTGGTCCTGATTTGCGCGGGGATTTTTGGTGGTAGCGCGTTATTGATGCAGTCGCCGTGGTTGCTGGCGCTGGTCACCTGGGGCGGCGTAGTCTTCTTGCTCTGGTATGGTTTTGGCGCTTTTAAAACAGCGATGAGTAGTAATATTGAGTTAGCTAGTGCCGAAGTCCTGAAGCAAGGCAGATGGAAAATTATCGCCACCATGTTGGCAGTGACCTGGCTGAATCCGCATGTTTACCTGGATACTTTTGTTGTACTGGGCAGCCTTGGCGGGCAGCTTGACGTCGAACCAAAACGTTGGTTTGCGCTCGGGACAATTAGCGCCTCTTTCCTGTGGTTCTTTGGTCTGGCTATTCTCGCAGCCTGGCTGGCACCGCGCCTGCGCACGGCAAAATCACAGCGCATTATCAATCTGGTAGTGGGATGTGTCATGTGGTTTATAGCCTTGCAGCTGGCGAGAGACGGTATTGCTCATGCACAAGCCTTGTTCAGTTAGGCGCTATCTGATGGAAAAATAAAACAGAGGCGCTAAGCTTGCCTCCAGAGGTCCTGAATTTTGGGCAAGTCAATTAACACGGAGAGACTAACGTGAAGTTCAAAGTTATCGCCCTAGCGGCATTAATGGGTATTAGCGGGATGGCAGCGCAGGCTAACGAATTGCCGGATGGACCGCATATTGTCACCTCCGGTACGGCAAGTGTGGATGCGGTGCCAGACATTGCCACTCTTGCGATTGAAGTTAACGTGGCCGCGAAGGATGCCGCTACAGCCAAGAAACAGGCAGATGAGCGCGTCGCACAATACATTTCCTTCCTTGAACTCAATCAGATCGCGAAAAAAGATATCAGCTCAGCGAATTTACGCACCCAGCCAGATTATGATTATCAGGATGGTAAAAGTATCCTGAAAGGCTACCGCGCTGTGAGAACGGTGGAAGTCACGCTCCGTCAGTTAGACAAACTGAATTCCTTGCTGGATGGCGCGCTGAAGGCGGGTCTTAACGAAATTCGTTCAGTGTCGCTGGGCGTGGCGCAGCCGGATGCCTATAAAGACAAAGCGCGTAAGGCAGCGATTGATAACGCGATTCATCAGGCGCAGGAACTGGCGAACGGCTTTCATCGTAAACTGGGGCCGGTATATAGCGTGCGCTACCATGTTTCCAACTATCAGCCCAGCCCAATGGTGCGGATGATGAAAGCCGATGCCGCGCCGGTGTCTGCCCAGGAAACTTACGAGCAGGCCGCTATTCAGTTTGATGATCAGGTCGATGTGGTCTTCCAGTTAGAACCTGTGGATCAACAACCCGCTAAAACACCTGCAGCACAATAATACTTGTAGCCCGACGTATTCGTCGGGCTAATGCCTTTACCCGATATTGCCTCCTTTTTCTGTAATTTTCTGTAAAACCATGACGTAATCACCTATCTTTGCTCGCGGTTTCATCAAGGATAGGCTGACTGAAACGGTTAAGCGGACAAGGATGCGGGGAGGTGCCCCTATTAAGTTGTCAAGCATGTTATGACCCCTGCGGGGTATAAAAAGTCCCGTCGCGCATCATGGCGAACAGAACGTCGCAGCGTCGTCTCGCCAGGGCGATAAGCGCCTGATTGTGTCGTTTTCCCTGACTCATTTTGCGGGTGTAGTAAGCCCTGGAGAGCGGATCCCTGAGCGCGGCGAAGGCCGACAGGAACAACGCCCGTTTGAGAGCTTTATTACCCCGTCGCGAGGGATGCTCACCGC
>NZ_MIIV01000545.1:0-15233 GCF_001743015.1 Shigella sp. FC1567 | reverse complement strand
ATATTCGCCCTGACTTTCCAGAACCATACGAATCGCCCTCTGACGGACTTCGGGGGAAAAACGAGTATTTTTAGTCATCCTGTTTACCTCTTTCTCAGGAAGTTTAGTCTCCAGGATTCCCGGGGCGGTTCAAAGGAAAGAGCATGAATGTAGGGCATCTCAATTTCTTCAAGGTTAATAAGTGCGGTTTATACAAGGTAAATGATGACAATACCTATGGTTTAGAACTTAGCGAAACATTTGACCTCATACAGGATTGGGTGGGAACTAAATCTCTTGCACTCACGATACCATGGGATCCAAAAGAAAAACCAAACAGTTCAAAGTGTTATTGCAAGGATATTTATAAGGATGAAAATACTGGTGATTTCTTAGTCATGTTATGGAAATCTGATACTGATAGTACGGGCTCTTTATTAGGAGCTAGTGAAGACGGTGAAATCGGAAGCTCATCGGTGGTTAAATATACTAATAGCTACAGAGGGAAAAAAGTTATCTGGGGGCGGCCATGCTTTTATTGGGTTATACCTGAACTTGAAACTATAGTATCCATTAAATTCGACCATTCTGTTTGTGATTCTGAACTATTTCAAGACTATGTACACTCATCTATTACTAATAGAGTTAAACATAGCAAAAGGGTTAAAAATAAAACCGAGAAAGGTTATATAAGGCTATCTAATACCGATGACGAAGACTTATATAAATATATGTACAGGTTTGATATGAAGCTCAGAAGCTTAGAAACCACTCATACTGAGTTAGGTAAACTAATACCAAAAATAACACACATAGTTCGCAGGGAAACTATTATTATAAATCCAAATGATGCACGAGCTGATTGGTTAAAGACCTTTAGCACTCTCGTTCCATTTGTGTCCGGAAAGAAAAATGCCAAAACAAGACAAATTGAAATAAAAGCAGAAGCAAAACCATCCTTGAATGAAGTTCAAGAAATCATTGAAAAGTATTCGGCTGAGGATAGAGAAAAACGTCTTTGGGACAATGTTGGATTTGCTACAGACAAGGGTATAACTTGGGTGGATAAATATAGAATGCGTGATATTCTCAATGTCCCTTCTGACGACTATTCAACATATTCCGCCGCATATATTTACGAACAAATATCACACAAAAGAAAAGAATTTATTTCCCCTATATTAAAAGAATTAAAAGCATTACAATCTCAACCAAGAATAAAGAAAGCATCTGGAGAGGATTGAATATTGAAAGCTATAGCAGGCATAGCCAAATACACATGGATATACATGGCGATATTCATTATATCGCTGATGATTATTTCGTCATCCGATATTAACTATGTGTATAACGATTTTGCCAACTATTGCACTCTTCTCGTATCAGTTTCTGGAATGGTTTTTACTATTATGGGAATTTGGTTAGCGTTTCTTTACCCAAATGCTTTGCAGCGTATTGTGAACCCCAAAACTATAGAAACCGTTGATTTCACCGAACAACTGGAAGATACAAGAAGATTAGAAGCAATAGTTGGAAGTGTTCTAAAATCATCTTTCGTTATGATTACTTTACTTGTTGTATACTTAGTTAAACTAGTGTTTTTCAAAAGTCATCTTTATTTAGAGAGCCAAGATGTAATAAAAAACACATCTTTAGCATTAATTATTGCTATTTCGTACATGCAGATTGAGGCAGTAATTAGCGTAATACTTGCAAATGTTATGTTTATCAATGATTTACATAACAAGCGAGAGCAAAGAGACATTGATGATCAAGTATGAGGGAAAAATGAAAAAGAATATACGTGTTATACCTAAAAATATTCATAGCAAGTTAAGAAGGCTTGGTAATACAGTTGTTGCTGGCACTTCTATTGCATTTACGGAAAACCAATTAAAAAGTGGAGCATTAGAGCACCTTGGAATATATTTTGATAATGGTGTTAATGCTTATGAGACGTCGGTCATACCAGATCCATTGCAGGGTAAATATTCACTTAAAAATGTTTTTGGTGAAGAAATTGTCAGAAAAGACCTCCCAAAAGAAACTCATTACACTGAAATTGAGTCACCTAACTGGGGTGATAGCTCTAATGGTACACATACTGTTAGATTACCTTACGAGAAATATCCCAGAGACATTATACCACCAACACTCATAGCCATTGAAATTAATCACAAACAGCCCTCGGACAGCCATTTCATATTTAACTTCAGAGTAACTAGAATTTTAGACAAACAATCAAATAAGTTTGATGATGAATTATTATTTGATTTAAATCTTCTTCAAGAAAATCTTGGTAAATGTGGAATTGAGGATGCTGATAAACCCATATCGACTTATGCTGATACACTTATAGTCTCATGGGAAATATTTCCACCAGGTAGTAAAGAAGAAACTTTAGCAAGAATTTTTAGAGGTAAAAATATCACTTCCGACAAGAAAAATGTCGCTGAAAATAGATATGACTTCTTCATGAGTCTTGAACCTAAAAAAATCGTCACAGGAAACAGCACGTTCAGTAATTATATTGGAGCTATGCTGGAGGACGATTTGGTTGTATTTGAAAACATAGAATATGGTAATGCTATATATATCCTCTATGATAACTGGGATGATATCAGCAAGCTATCTCGAATTGACTTATTATCAGGAAGAGCAGGAAGTAATTTCGATAGAATAATCCATAGTGGCAATTGGAAAGATGAAGTACGAAAAAAAGTTGCTGCTGGAAGATTATGATCAAAGTGTTTAATACAGAAATAAACGCCTATATATTATAGGCGTTTATTTTCACTATCGACTTTTGTTTATTTTAGCAAAATCATAAGGTGTTATTGTTTTGCCCTTATTTGCTTGGAGATAATCAGCCCACCATTGAACCATCAATCGACGTTCATCCAAATGTTCAGAGGTGTGAATATAAGCAGCACGTACATTATTACGCTCTGAATGGCTCAACTGTCGTTCTATAGCATCTTCACTCCATAATCCGGACTCGCCCAACGCACCACGGGCCATCGTTCTAAACCCGTGCCCGCAAACTTCGGTTTTCGTGTCATAGCCCATCGCACGCAATGCGCTATTTACCGTGTTTTCGCTCATAACCTTAGTTGCGTCATGATCACCCGGAAAAAGCAGCTCTTTATCTCCACTAATCTGCTTTAACTGGTTTAGCAAAATCATCGCCTGCCGACTAAGCTGAACGATATGCTCCTCTTTCATCTTCATGCCACGGTACGAGTAACGCACACCTTTAATTTCTTCTCGTTTTGCAGGTACTCGCCAGAGAGATTTATCGAAGTCGAACTCATCCCAACGCGCGAAACGTAACTCACTGGAACGCACAAAAGTTAGTAAGGAAAGCTCAACCGCGATCCGCGTCATTACACGGCCACGATATGCAGCAAGACGAGCAAGAAACTCAGGGAACCGGCTGGAGGGCAAAGCGGGGTAATGTCGCGCTTTGGTTGTCGATAGCGCACCGGCCATATCACTGGCTGGATTTGAGTCGATGTAATCGTTCTGTACTGCATAACGCATAATAGCCGTGACACGCTGCTGAAGGCGCTGTGCAACGTCATGCTTACCACTGGCATCAACTTTTTTAATCGGGGCTAATAGGTGGCTAGTTTTGAGCTGACGGATGTCAGATGAACCAATATGAGGAAAGATATAAAGCTCAAGATAACGTAGAACGCGTGATCGGTGATCTTCACTCCAGCGCTTATTACTAGCATGCCATTCACGAGCGATAGTTTCGAAAGAATATGCCCCCGAATTCTCGGCCTGAGCTTCTTTCTATTCGGCTTTTGGATCAATGCCCTGCGCTAACAGCTTTTTAGCTTGATCGCGCTTTGCTCTTGCCTGAGCAAGCGTCACAGTAGGCCAAACACCAAACGCGAGACGATCCTCTTTTTTGTCAGAGGGACGTCTGTATTTCATGCGCCAGTATTTGGAACCTTTGGCCGAAACCTCAAGATACAAACCACCACCATCGGCCATTTTGTAGGTTTTGTCTTTTGGCTTTGCGGTCTCGACCTGTCTGGCGTTGAGCTTCATTTGGGGGCACATTTCTAATCGAAGTTAAGATGCCCCCAATTATGCCCCCAATGATATCCGGATTTCAACGGACAACCTCGGAAGACGCAGGACGAAAAAATCGCTGCAAGCATTGATTTTAAAGGGATATTTGGACTTTCTCGGATGGTCTTGGAAGTAAGAATGGTGCCGAAGGCGGACTCGAACCGGCACGTATTTCTACGGTTGATTTTGAATCAACTGCGTCTACCGATTTCGCCACTTCGGCACTGAAGAGGTATGCGGAAAACGTTGTGGATTATACCTGTCGCACGCCACCATGCAAGCGCCAGCTTGCTCGCACCTCGCTAAGTGCTGAAATTTTCAGCATTGCACACAGCGATGTGTAACCTTTGTCACACTCCAGGCACCCCGCCCTGCCATGCTCTACACTTCCCAAACAACACCAGAGAAGGACCAAAAAATGTCGATGATAAAAAGCTATGCCGCAAAAGAAGCGGGCGGCGAACTGGAAGTTTATGAGTACGATCCCGGTGAGCTGAGGCCACAAGATGTTGAAGTGCAGGTGGATTATTGCGGGATCTGCCATTCCGATCTATCGATGATCGACAATGAATGGGGATTTTCACAATATCCGCTGGTTGCCGGGCATGAGGTGATTGGGCGCGTGGTGGCACTCGGGAGCGCCGCGCAGGATAAAGGTTTGCAGGTCGGTCAGCGTGTCGGGATTGGCTGGACGGCGCGTAGCTGTGGTCACTGCGACGCCTGTATTAGCGGTAATCAGATCAACTGCGAGCAAGGTGCGGTGCCGACGATTATGAATCGCGGTGGCTTTGCCGAGAAGTTGCGTGCGGACTGGCAATGGGTGATTCCACTGCCAGAAAATATTGATATCGAGTCCGCCGGGCCGCTGTTGTGCGGCGGTATCACGGTCTTTAAACCACTGTTGATGCACCATATCACTGCTACCAGCCGCGTTGGGGTAATTGGTATTGGCGGGCTGGGGCATATCGCTATAAAACTTCTGCACGCAATGGGATGCGAGGTGACGGCCTTTAGTTCTAATCCGGCGAAAGAGCAGGAAGTACTGGCGATGGGTGCCGATAAAGTGGTGAATAGCCGCGATCCGCAGGCACTGAAAGCCCTGTCGGGGCAGTTTGATCTCATTATCAATACTGTGAACGTCAGCCTCGACTGGCAGCCTTATTTTGAGGCGCTGACCTATGGCGGTAATTTCCATACGGTCGGTGCGGTTCTCACGCCGCTGTCTGTTCCGGCCTTTACGTTAATTGCGGGCGACCGCAGCATCTCTGGTTCTGCTACCGGCACGCCTTATGAGCTGCGAAAGCTGATGCGCTTTGCCGCCCGTAGCAAGGTTGCGCCGACCACCGAACTGTTCCCGATGTCGAAAATTAACGATGCCATCAAGCATGTGCGCGACGGTAAGGCGCGTTACCGCGTGGTTCTGAAAGCCGACTTCTGATCCCTTTGCCGGGTGCCTGTCGCCCGGCACTTAAATCTCTTTGGAAGGCGTCTCGCAATCTGCTGAATTTAGCGGTGAAGAGTGCGCAGCCGTTGCCTATACTCCAGGCAGGAAACTGGAGGAAATCTCATGAGCGAACCCCTATTAATTGCCCGCACGCCGGACACAGAACTTTTTTTACTGCCGGGAATGGCTAACCGTCACGGGCTGATTACTGGCGCAACGGGGACGGGTAAAACCGTTACGCTGCAAAAACTGGCAGAGTCATTGTCGGAAATCGGCGTGCCGGTGTTTATGGCTGATGTGAAAGGCGATCTGACCGGTATCGCGCAGGCAGGAACGGCGTCGGAAAAACTGCTCACAAGGCTTAAAAATATCGGCGTCAATGACTGGCAACCGCATGCTAATCCGGTGGTGGTGTGGGATATCTTTGGCGAGAAAGGCCATCCGGTGCGGGCGACGGTTTCAGACCTGGGGCCGCTGTTGCTGGCGCGGCTGTTGAATCTCAACGATGTGCAATCTGGCGTGCTGAATATCATCTTCCGTATTGCTGACGATCAGGGATTGTTGCTGCTCGACTTTAAAGATCTGCGGGCGATTACCCAGTACATCGGCGATAACGCCAAATCTTTCCAGAATCAGTACGGTAATATCAGTAGCGCATCGGTTGGTGCCATCCAGCGCGGTTTACTGTCGCTGGAAAAGCAAGGTGCGGCGCATTTCTTTGGCGAGCCGATGCTGGATATCAAAGACTGGATGCGCACCGATACCAACGGTAAAGGCGTTATCAATATCCTCAGCGCCGAGAAGCTTTATCAGATGCCGAAACTGTACGCCGCCAGCCTGCTGTGGATGCTTTCAGAGTTGTATGAACAATTGCCGGAAGCGGGCGATCTGGAGAAACCAAAACTGGTGTTTTTCTTCGACGAGGCACATCTGCTGTTTAACGATGCACCGCAGGTACTGCTGGATAAGATTGAGCAGGTAATAAGGCTTATTCGCTCAAAAGGCGTGGGCGTCTGGTTCGTTTCGCAAAACCCGTCTGATATTCCGGATAATGTGCTCGGGCAGCTCGGTAATCGCGTTCAACACGCTTTGCGGGCTTTTACGCCCAAAGATCAGAAAGCGGTAAAAGCTGCGGCGCAAACCATGCGGGCCAATCCGGCGTTTGATACCGAAAAGGCAATCCAGGAACTGGGGACCGGCGAGGCGTTAATCTCGTTTCTCGATGCAAAAGGAAGTCCTTCTGTGGTGGAACGGGCGATGGTGATTGCGCCTTGTTCGCGGATGGGACCGGTGACGGAAGATGAGCGCAATGGCTTGATTAACCACTCCCCGGTGTATGGCAAGTACGAGGATGACGTGGACCGGGAATCCGCCTATGAGATGTTGCAAAAAGGCTTTCAGGCCAGTACCAAGCAGCAAAATAATCCTCCCGCGAAAGGGAAAGCGGTGGCGGTGGATGACGGTATTCTTGGTGGATTGAAGGATATTTTGTTTGGCACTACCGGACCACGCGGCGGGAAGAAAGATGGTGTGGTGCAAACAATGGCGAAAAGCGCCGCCCGCCAGGTGACGAATCAGATTGTACGTGGGATGTTGGGGAGTTTGCTGGGGGGAAGAAGAAGGTAAGTCAGGCGAGATTTGTCTTTGCCTGATGCGACGCTGGCGCGTCTTATCATGCCTACACCACTGCAATATATTGGATTTTCATGATTTTTCAGGCATGAACGAAGCACACTTTGCTAACAATAATAAAGGGAGCTTTCGCTCCCTTTATTCGTTCATTCGGTTACGATTTTCTCATTAACAGCCACAGGCTGATTAAGAAGAAGCTGGCGCTTGGCAACAGTGCGCCGATGATCGGCGGGATGCCATAAACCAACGTCAGCGGGCCGAAGATCTGGTCCAGTACGTAGAAGACAAAACCGAAGCTGATACCGGTGACCACACGCACGCCCATCGGTACGCTACGCAGTGGGCCAAAGATGAACGACAGCGCCATCAGCATCATCACCGCCACGGATAGCGGCTGGAAGATTTTGCTCCACATATTGAGCTGATAACGTCCGGCATCCTGACCGCTCGACTTCAGATACTTCACGTAGTTGTGCAAACCGCTGATTGAGAGTGCATCCGGGTCCAGCGCCACCACGCCCAGTTTGTCCGGCGTGAGGTTGGTTTTCCAGGTGCCGCTCACCGTCTGCGAACCGGTGATCTGTTTCGGATTGGTCAGATCAGATTCATCAACCTGCGACAGACGCCAGACTTTATGTTCCGGGTCAAACTTCGCAGTAGCGGCATAGCGTACGGATTGCAGACGACGATTCTCGTTAAAGGCATAAATACTGATGCCACCTAACTCTTCGTCACCTTTAACCCGCTCAATGTAAACGAAGTTGTTGCCATCTTTCGCCCATAAGCCTTGCTGGGTAGAGAGCAACGAGCCGCCGTACATCGCCTGCGCACGGTAGTTACGCGCCATCTGCTCGCCCTGCGGCGCGACCCATTCACCAATCGCCATCGTCAGCAAGACCAGCGGAATGGCGGTTTTCATCACCGACAGCGCAACCTGCATACGGGTGAAACCAGAAGCCTGCATCACCACCAGTTCGCTGCGCTGCGCCAGCATCCCAAGACCAAGCAACGCCCCAAGCAGAGCCGCCATCGGGAAGAATGTTTGCACATCTTTCGGCACGCTCAGCAAGGTATACATTCCTGCGCCTAACGCGTCGTAACTCCCCTGCCCGGCTTTTTTCAGCTGATCGACAAATTTGATAATGCCCGACAGCGACACCAGCATGAACAGCGTCATCATGATGGTGGTGAAAATAGTTTTACCGATATAGCGGTCAAGTACGCCAAAAGGTTGCATCACACCGCTCCTTTACGCGAAAAACTGGCGCGCAGGCGGCGGACCGGCACGGTGTCCCAAAGGTTGAGAACAATCGCCAAAGCCAGATAAATCAGGTTAACGGTCCACATCCACAGCGTCGGGTCCAGCTTACCTTTACCGCCGTTCGATTTCAGGGAGGTCTGGATCAGGAAGAAAAGTAGATACAGCAGCATGGCTGGCAGCATCGATAGTACGCGTCCCTGACGCGGGTTAACCACGCTCAGCGGTACGACCATAAGTGCCATCATAAACACGGTGAATACCAACGTGATACGCCAGTTCAGTTCTGCGCGGGCACGATCGGTGTCAGTGTTCCACAATGTACGCATGTCCATCTGGTCGGTATCGTTCGGGTCGAGCGCTACCGCCTGGTGACCAATGATCGCCTGATAATCCTGGAAGTCCGTAATGCGGAAATCACGTAACAGTGCAGTGCCTTCGAAGCGCGTTCCCTGGTTGAGAGTGACGACCTGGGAGCCGTCGCGCAGCTGGGTTAAATGTCCGGAATCGGCCACCACCACAGAAGGACGTGCATTACCTTTTGGTCGAATTTGCGCGAGGAACACATCTTTGAAATCGCTGCCGTCAACGCTTTCGATGAACAGCACCGAGCTGCCATTAGTCGCTTGCTGGAATTGCCCTTGCGCCAGCGCCGCCATGCCAGGGTTCGCTTTCGCTTCTGCTAACACTTCATCCTGATGACGCGATGACCACGGTCCCGCCCACATCACGTTAACCGCCGCGACGATTGCAGTGAATACCGCAAGGATCATTGCCGCTTTCACCAGAACCGCTTTGCTCAGGCCGCAGGCATGCATTACCGTAATTTCACTTTCGGTATACAGTTTGCCCAGCGTCATCAGCAGCCCGAGGAACAGGCTTAATGGCAGGATAAGCTGCGCCATTTCCGGCACGCCCAACCCGAGAAGGGAGAGCACCAGATTCGCCGGAATATCGCCGTCAACCGCTGCGCCGAGGATCCTCACTAACTTTTGACAGAAGAAGATCAAAAGCAAGATGAAGAGTATCGCCAGCTGGCTTTTGAGCGTCTCCCGCACCAGATATCTTATGATTATCACTTTAAATACGCCCGTAAAAACTCGTCTTTTGCAGGATTTTAGCTTGTTTCATGGCTTAAACGTCATTTATTCTCTTGAGTCGTCGAAATCGTCGCTAAGATAATTATACTCAACGGATTCACCTCTCAGATTTTGTTCTGACGTGCCAATGCCGTAATAACGTTAAGATTAACACGAAGTCATCGCAACAGCGGACATGAGTTACGAAAGCTTGCAATTCTATCTGTAGCCACCGCCGTTGTCTTTAAGATTCAGGAGCGTAGTGCATGGAGTTTAGTGTAAAAAGCGGTAGCCCGGAGAAACAGCGGAGTGCCTGCATCGTCGTGGGCGTCTTCGAACCACGTCGCCTTTCTCCGATTGCAGAACAGCTCGATAAAATCAGCGATGGGTACATCAGCGCCCTGCTACGTCGGGGCGAACTGGAAGGAAAACCGGGGCAGACATTGTTGCTGCACCATGTTCCGAATGTACTTTCCGAGCGAATTCTCCTTATTGGTTGCGGCAAAGAACGTGAGCTGGATGAGCGTCAGTACAAGCAGGTTATTCAGAAAACCATTAATACGCTGAATGATACTGGCTCAATGGAAGCGGTCTGCTTTCTGACTGAACTGCACGTTAAAGGCCGTAACAACTACTGGAAAGTGCGTCAGGCTGTCGAGACGGCAAAAGAGACGCTCTACAGTTTCGATCAGCTGAAAACGAACAAGAGCGAACCGCGTCGTCCGCTGCGTAAAATGGTGTTCAACGTGCCGACCCGCCGTGAACTGACCAGCGGTGAGCGCGCGATCCTGCACGGTCTGGCGATTGCCGCCGGGATTAAAGCAGCAAAAGATCTCGGCAATATGCCGCCGAATATCTGTAACGCCGCTTACCTCGCTTCACAAGCGCGCCAGCTGGCTGACAGCTACAGCAAGAATGTCATCACCCGCGTTATCGGCGAACAGCAGATGAAAGAGCTGGGGATGCATTCCTATCTGGCGGTCGGTCAGGGTTCGCAAAACGAATCGCTGATGTCGGTGATTGAGTACAAAGGCAACGCGTCGGAAGATGCACGCCCAATCGTGCTGGTGGGTAAAGGTTTAACCTTCGACTCCGGCGGTATCTCGATCAAGCCTTCAGAAGGCATGGATGAGATGAAGTACGATATGTGCGGTGCGGCAGCGGTTTACGGCGTGATGCGGATGGTCGCGGAGCTACAACTGCCGATTAACGTTATCGGCGTGTTGGCAGGCTGCGAAAACATGCCTGGCGGACGAGCCTATCGTCCGGGCGATGTGTTAACCACCATGTCCGGTCAAACTGTTGAAGTGCTGAATACCGACGCTGAAGGCCGCCTGGTACTGTGCGACGTGTTAACTTACGTTGAGCGTTTTGAGCCGGAAGCGGTGATTGACGTGGCGACGCTGACCGGTGCCTGCGTGATCGCGCTGGGTCATCACATTACCGGTCTGATGGCGAACCATAATCCGCTGGCCCATGAACTGATTGCCGCGTCTGAACAATCCGGTGACCGCGCATGGCGCTTACCGCTGGGTGACGAGTATCAGGAACAGCTGGAGTCCAATTTTGCCGATATGGCGAACATTGGCGGTCGTCCTGGTGGGGCGATTACCGCAGGTTGCTTCCTGTCGCGCTTTACCCGTAAGTACAACTGGGCGCACCTAGATATCGCCGGAACCGCCTGGCGTTCTGGTAAAGCAAAAGGCGCCACCGGTCGTCCGGTGGCGTTGCTGGCACAGTTCCTGTTAAACCGCGCTGGGTTTAACGGCGAAGAGTAATTGCGTCAGGCAAGGCTGTTATTGCCGGATGCGGCGTGAACGCCTTATCCGACCTACACAGCACTGAACTCGTAGGCCTGATAAGACACAACAGCGTCGCATCAGGCGCTGCGGTGTATACCTGATGCGTATTTAAATCCACCACAAGAAGCCCCATATATGAAAAACGCGACGTTCTACCTTCTGGACAATGACACCACCGTCGATGGCTTAAGCGCCGTTGAGCAACTGGTGTGTGAAATTGCCGCAGAACGTTGGCGCAGCGGTAAGCGCGTGCTCATCGCCTGTGAAGATGAAAAGCAGGCTTACCGGCTGGATGAAGCCCTGTGGGCGCGTCCGGCAGAAAGCTTTGTTCCGCATAATTTAGCGGGAGAAGGACCGCGCGGCGGTGCGCCGGTGGAGATCGCCTGGCCGCAAAAACGCAGCAGCAGCCCGCGCGATATATTGATTAGTCTGCGAACAAGCTTTGCAGATTTTGCCACCGCTTTCACAGAAGTGGTAGACTTCGTTCCTTATGAAGATTCTCTGAAACAACTGGCGCGCGAACGCTATAAAGCCTACCGCGTGGCTGGTTTCAACCTGAATACGGCAACCTGGAAATAATGGAAAAGACATATAACCCACAAGATATCGAACAGCCGCTTTACGAGCACTGGGAAAAGCAGGGCTACTTTAAGCCTAATGGCGATGAAAGCCAGGAAAGTTTCTGCATCATGATCCCGCCGCCGAACGTCACCGGCAGTTTGCATATGGGTCACGCCTTCCAGCAAACCATCATGGATACCATGATCCGCTATCAGCGCATGCAGGGCAAAAACACCCTGTGGCAGGTCGGTACTGACCACGCCGGGATCGCTACCCAGATGGTCGTTGAGCGCAAGATTGCCGCAGAAGAAGGTAAAACCCGTCACGACTACGGCCGCGAAGCTTTCATCGACAAAATTTGGGAATGGAAAGCGGAATCCGGCGGCACGATTACCCGTCAGATGCGCCGTCTTGGCAACTCCGTCGACTGGGAGCGTGAACGCTTCACGATGGACGAAGGCCTGTCCAATGCGGTGAAAGAAGTTTTCGTTCGTCTGTATAAAGAAGACCTGATTTACCGTGGCAAACGCCTGGTAAACTGGGATCCGAAACTGCGCACCGCTATCTCTGACCTGGAAGTGGAAAACCGCGAATCGAAAGGTTCGATGTGGCACATCCGCTATCCGCTGGCTGACGGCGCGAAAACCGCAGACGGTAAAGATTATCTGGTGGTTGCGACTACCCGTCCGGAAACCCTGTTGGGCGATACCGGCGTGGCCGTTAACCCGGAAGATCCGCGTTACAAAGACCTGATTGGCAAATATGTCATTCTACCGCTGGTTAACCGTCGTATTCCGATCGTTGGCGACGAACACGCCGACATGGAAAAAGGCACCGGCTGCGTGAAAATCACTCCGGCGCACGACTTTAACGACTATGAAGTGGGTAAACGTCACGCGCTGCCGATGATCAACATCCTGACCTTTGACGGCGATATCCGTGAAAGCGCCCAGGTGTTCGATACCAAAGGTAACGAATCTGACGTTTATTCCAGCGAAATCCCGGCAGAGTTCCAGAAACTGGAGCGTTTTGCTGCACGTAAAGCAGTCGTTGCTGCGGTTGACGCGCTCGGCCTGCTGGAAGAAATTAAACCGCACGACCTGACCGTGCCTTACGGCGACCGTGGCGGCGTAGTTATCGAACCGATGCTCACCGACCAGTGGTACGTGCGTGCCGATGTACTGGCGAAACCGGCGGTTGAGGCGGTTGAGAACGGCGACATTCAGTTCGTACCGAAGCAGTACGAAAACATGTACTTCTCCTGGATGCGCGATATTCAGGACTGGTGTATCTCTCGTCAGCTGTGGTGGGGTCACCGTATCCCTGCATGGTACGACGAAGCAGGTAACGTTTATGTTGGCCGCAACGAAGAAGAAGTGCGCAAGGAAAATAACCTCGGTGCCGACGTTGCCCTGCGTCAGGACGAAGACGTTCTCGACACCTGGTTCTCTTCTGCGCTGTGGACCTTCTCTACCCTAGGCTGGCCGGAAAACACCGACGCACTGCGCCAGTTCCACCCAACCAGCGTGATGGTATCTGGTTTCGACATCATTTTCTTCTGGATTGCCCGCATGATCATGATGACCATGCACTTCATCAAAGATGAAAATGGCAAACCGCAGGTGCCGTTCCACACCGTTTACATGACCGGCCTGATTCGTGACGACGAAGGCCAGAAGATGTCCAAATCCAAGGGTAACGTTATTGACCCGCTGGATATGGTTGACGGTATTTCGCTGCCGGAACTGCTGGAGAAACGTACCGGCAATATGATGCAGCCGCAGCTGGCGGACAAAATCCGTAAGCGCACCGAGAAACAGTTCCCGAACGGCATTGAGCCGCACGGCACCGATGCCCTGCGCTTCACCCTGGCGGCGCTGGCTTCTACCGGTCGTGACATCAACTGGGATATGAAACGCCTGGAAGGCTACCGTAACTTCTGTAACAAGCTGTGGAACGCCAGCCGCTTTGTGCTGATGAACACGGAAGGTCAGGATTGCGGCTTCAACGGTGGTGAAATGACGCTGTCGCTGGCGGACCGCTGGATTCTGGCAGAGTTCAACCAGACCATCAAAGCGTACCGCGAAGCGCTGGACAGCTTCCGCTTCGATATCGCTGCAGGCATTCTGTATGAGTTCACCTGGAACCAGTTCTGCGACTGGTATCTGGAGCTGACTAAGCCGGTAATGAACGGTGGAACCGAAGCCGAACTGCGCGGTACTCGCCATACGCTGGTGACTGTACTGGAAGGTCTGCTGCGCCTCGCGCATCCGATCATTCCGTTCATCACCGAAACCATCTGGCAGCGTGTGAAAGTACTTTGCGGTATCACTGCCGACACCATCATGCTGCAGCCGTTCCCGCAGTACGATGCATCTCAGGTTGATGAAGCCGCACTGGCTGACACCGAGTGGCTGAAACAGGCGATCGTTGCGGTACGTAACATCCGTGCAGAAATGAACATCGCGCCGGGCAAACCGCTGGAGCTGCTGCTGCGTGGTTGCAGCGCGGATGCAGAACGTCGCGTAAATGAAAACCGTGGCTTCCTGCAAACCCTGGCGCGTCTGGAAAGCATCACCGTGCTGCCTGCCGATGACAAAGGTCCGGTTTCCGTTACGAAGATCATCGACGGCGCAGAGCTGCTGATCCCGATGGCTGGCCTCATCAACAAAGAAGATGAGCTGGCGCGTCTGGCGAAAGAAGTGGCGAAGATCGAAGGCGAAATCAGCCGTATCGAGAACAAGCTGGCGAATGAAGGCTTTGTCGCCCGCGCACCGGAAGCGGTCATCGCGAAAGAGCGTGAGAAGCTGGAAGGCTATGCAGAAGCGAAAGCGAAGCTGATTGAACAGCAGGCTGTTATCGCCGCGCTGTAATCAAAACACAGTGATGAAAACGAAGGCCGGAGCATGCTCGGCCTTTTTTATCTCTTACAGAAATGGTAAAGAAGGCATAATTCCCCGTGAAATACTGGCTAAGAAGCCTTTATCTGGTTGTTCTTCTTTATTGATTAAAGGAAGGTCGGTAATGCTGCCAACTTACTGATTTAGTGTATGATGGTGATTTTAAGGTGCTTGCGTGGCTTCCATTTCCATCAGATATCCTTCCTGCTCCGCTACTGAAGGCGTGGTGCGTAACGGCAAAAGCACTGCCGGACATCAGCGCTATCTCTGCTCTCATTGCCGTAAAACATGGCAACTACAGTTCACTTACACCGCCTCTCAGCCCGGTACGCACCAGAAAATCATTGATATGGCCATGAATGGCGTCGGATGTCGCGCCAGTGCACGCATTATGGGCGTTGGCCTCAACACGGTTTTACGTCACTTAAAAAACTCAGGCCGCAGTCGGTAACCTCGCGCATACAACCGGGCAGTGATGTGATTGTCTGCGCT
>NZ_MIIV01000544.1:0-15519 GCF_001743015.1 Shigella sp. FC1567 | reverse complement strand
GGAGCTTGTGGAGCAAGAGCTGTGGGGTGTCTTACTGGCTTATAATCTGGTGAGATATCAGATGATTAAAATGGCGGAACATCTGAAAGGTTACTGGCCGAATCAACTGAGTTTCTCAGAATCATGCGGAATGGTGATGAGAATGCTGATGACATTGCAGGGCGCTTCACCGGGACGTATACCGGAGCTGATGCGCGATCTTGCAAGTATGGGACAACTTGTGAAATTACCGACGAGAAGGGAAAGGGCCTTCCCGAGAGTGGTAAAGGAGAGGCCCTGGAAATACCCCACAGCCCCGAAAAAGAGCCAGTCAGTTGCTTAACTGACTGGCATTAGCCAGCGATGGCAGGTTTTTTATAACTAAAAAACGAAATTAATAGTCTTTCGGTGCGCGGTTGGCGCGACGACGATCGTTTTCCGTCAGGTGACGTTTACGAATACGGATAGAGGTCGGAGTCACTTCTACCAGTTCGTCATCATCGATGAACTCCAGAGCTTGTTCCAGAGTCATGCGGATAGGCGGAACCAGAACAACGGCTTCGTCAGTACCGGAAGCACGCATGTTGGTCAGTTTCTTACCGGTCAGGCAGTTTACAGTCAGGTCGTTAGAGCGGCTATGAATACCGATAATCTGACCTTCGTAAACTTCTGCACCGTGACCGAGGAACAGCTTACCGCGATCCTGCAGACCGAACAGCGCGAACGCGACCGCTTTACCCTGACCGTTAGAGATCAGTACGCCGTTCTGACGCTGACCCACTTCACCCGGACGTACGTCGTCGTAGTGGCTGAAGGTGGAGTACAGCAGACCAGTACCGGAAGTCATGGTCATGAACTCAGAACGGAAGCCAATCAGACCACGGCTTGGGATCACGTAGTCGAGACGTACGCGGCCTTTACCGTCTGGATTCATGTTTTTCAGGTCGCCTTTACGTTCGCCCAGCGCCTGCATTACAGAACCCTGATGCTGTTCTTCAACGTCCAGAGTCACGTTTTCATATGGCTCTTGTTTACGACCGTCGATTTCACGGAAGATAACTTTCGGACGGGATACCGCCAGTTCGAAACCTTCACGACGCATGTTTTCGATCAGAACAGACAGGTGTAGTTCGCCACGACCAGAAACGCGGAACGCATCAGCGTCTTCGGTTTCTTCTACGCGCAGCGCAACGTTGTGTACCAGTTCTTTGTTCAGACGATCCAGGATCTGACGAGACGTTACGAACTTACCTTCTTTACCGCAGAACGGCGAGGTGTTAACGCAGAAGAACATAGAAACGGTCGGCTCATCAACGGAGAGTGCCGGCAGCGCTTCAACGTTTTGCGTGTCGCAAACGGTGTCAGAAATGTTCAGTTCGCCAAGGCCCGTGATCGCAACGATATCGCCAGCTTCCGCCAGGTCGGTTTCGATACGTTCCAGACCGAGGTGGCCCAGCACTTTACCGACTTTCGCGTTGCGGGTTTTGCCTTCGCTATCGATGATAGTGACCTGCTGGTTCGGCTTCACTTTACCGCGCTTGATGCGGCCAATGCCGATAACGCCAACATAGCTGTTGTAATCGAGCTGAGAAATCTGCATCTGGAACGGACCGTCAAGGTCAACGTCCGGCGCAGGAACGTGGTCAACAATCGCCTGGTACAGCGGGGTCATGTCTTCCGCCATATCTTCGTGGTCCAGACCCGCGATACCGTTCAGCGCAGAAGCGTAAACGATCGGGAAGTCCAGCTGCTCGTCGGTCGCGTCGAGGTTAACGAACAGATCGAATACCTGATCCACAACCCAATCAGGACGCGCGCCAGGGCGGTCAACTTTGTTGATAACAACAATCGGCTTCAGGCCGTAAGCAAACGCTTTTTTGGTTACGAAGCGCGTTTGCGGCATCGGGCCGTCAAATGCGTCAACCACCAGCAGCACTGAGTCTACCATGGACATTACACGTTCAACTTCACCACCGAAGTCGGCGTGCCCCGGGGTATCAACGATGTTGATACGGTAATCATTCCATTTGATAGCGGTGTTTTTCGCGAGGATGGTAATCCCACGCTCTTTCTCCAAATCGTTGGAGTCCATCACGCGCTCTTGGGTTTCGGCACGAGAGTCGAACGTACCGGATTGTTGGAGCAGCTTGTCTACCAGGGTGGTTTTACCATGGTCTACGTGCGCGATGATGGCGATATTACGCAATTTTTCG
Source organism: Shigella sp. FC1567 (assembly GCF_001743015.1). Lineage (NCBI taxonomy): Bacteria > Pseudomonadati > Pseudomonadota > Gammaproteobacteria > Enterobacterales > Enterobacteriaceae > Shigella > Shigella sp. FC1567. The sequence goes on along the minus strand of NZ_MIIV01000544.1, from coordinate 13,327 downwards.
ATCACAACTTTGCCTCAGGCATTAGAAATAGCGCGTTATTGTACACGGATTAATCGCACTACAAAACAGGATCACAAACATCCTCCGCAAACAAGTATTGCAGAGTCCCTTTGTGATCGCTTTCACGGAGCATAAAAAGGGTTATCCAAAGGTCATTGCACCAACATGGTGCTTAATGTTTCCATTGAAGCACTATATTGGTGCAACATTCACATCGTGGTGCAGCCCTTTTGCACGATGGTGCGCATGATAACGCCTTTTAGGGGCAATTTAAAAGTTGGCACAGATTTCGCTTTATCTTTTTTACGGCGACACGGCCAAAATAATTGCAGATTTCGTTACCACGACGACCATGACCAATCCAGGAGAGTTAAAGTATGTCCGCTGAACACGTACTGACGATGCTGAACGAGCACGAAGTGAAGTTTGTTGATTTGCGCTTCACCGATACTAAAGGTAAAGAACAGCACGTCACTATCCCTGCTCATCAGGTGAATGCTGAATTCTTCGAAGAAGGCAAAATGTTTGACGGCTCCTCGATTGGCGGCTGGAAAGGCATTAACGAGTCCGACATGGTGCTGATGCCAGACGCATCCACCGCAGTGATTGACCCGTTCTTCGCCGACTCCACCCTGATTATCCGTTGCGACATCCTTGAACCTGGCACCCTGCAAGGCTATGACCGTGACCCGCGCTCCATTGCGAAGCGCGCCGAAGATTACCTGCGTTCCACTGGCATTGCCGACACCGTACTGTTCGGGCCAGAACCTGAATTCTTCCTGTTCGATGACATCCGTTTCGGATCATCTATCTCCGGTTCCCACGTTGCTATCGACGATATCGAAGGCGCATGGAACTCCTCCACCCAATACGAAGGTGGTAACAAAGGTCACCGTCCGGCAGTGAAAGGCGGTTACTTCCCGGTTCCACCGGTAGACTCGGCTCAGGATATTCGTTCTGAAATGTGTCTGGTGATGGAACAGATGGGGCTGGTGGTTGAAGCCCATCACCACGAAGTAGCGACTGCTGGTCAGAACGAAGTGGCTACCCGCTTCAATACCATGACCAAAAAAGCTGACGAAATTCAGATCTACAAATATGTTGTGCACAACGTAGCGCACCGCTTCGGTAAAACCGCGACCTTTATGCCAAAACCGATGTTCGGTGATAACGGCTCCGGTATGCACTGCCACATGTCTCTGTCTAAAAACGGCGTTAACCTGTTCGCAGGCGACAAATACGCAGGTCTGTCTGAGCAGGCGCTGTACTACATTGGCGGCGTAATCAAACACGCTAAAGCGATTAACGCCCTGGCAAACCCGACCACCAACTCTTATAAGCGTCTGGTCCCGGGCTATGAAGCACCGGTAATGCTGGCTTACTCTGCGCGTAACCGTTCTGCGTCTATCCGTATTCCGGTGGTTTCTTCTCCGAAAGCACGTCGTATCGAAGTACGTTTCCCGGATCCGGCAGCTAACCCGTACCTGTGCTTTGCTGCCCTGCTGATGGCCGGTCTTGATGGTATCAAGAACAAGATCCATCCGGGTGAAGCCATGGACAAAAACCTGTATGACCTGCCGCCAGAAGAAGCGAAAGAGATCCCACAGGTTGCAGGCTCTCTGGAAGAAGCACTGAACGAACTGGATCTGGACCGCGAGTTCCTGAAAGCCGGTGGCGTGTTCACTGACGAAGCAATTGATGCGTACATCGCTCTGCGTCGCGAAGAAGATGACCGCGTGCGTATGACTCCGCATCCGGTAGAGTTTGAGCTGTACTACAGCGTCTAATAGTTGAAGTTGTACTACCCGGCGCAACAACGCCGGGATTTAGTTGCCGTGGAAACTTTCAGCCCATCTCTGCATGGGCTTTTTTCTCCGTCAATTCTCTGATGCTTCGCGCTTTTTATCCGTAAAAAGCTATAATGCACTAAAATGGTGCAACCTGTTCAGGAGACTGCTTTATGGCAACAGGCACGCAGCCCGATGCTGGGCAGATCCTCAACTCGCTGATTAACAGTATTTTGTTAATCGATGACAACCTGGAGATCCATTACGCCAACCCTGCCGCGCAACAACTGCTCGCCCAAAGCTCCCGCAAATTGTTTGGTACACCGTTACCGGAACTGTTGAGCTACTTCTCATTAAATATCGAGCTGATGCAAGAAAGTCTGGAGGCGGGGCAAGGTTTTACCGATAACGAAGTGACGCTGGTCATCGACGGGCGCTCGCATATCCTTTCTGTGACGGCCCAGCGTATGCCGGACGGCATGATCCTGCTGGAGATGGCTCCGATGGATAACCAGCGCCGCTTAAGTCAGGAACAGCTACAGCACGCCCAGCAGGTTGCTGCCCGTGATTTAGTGCGCGGCCTGGCACATGAGATTAAAAATCCGCTTGGCGGTTTACGTGGCGCGGCGCAGCTGCTCAGCAAAGCGTTACCTGACCCATCACTACTCGAATATACCAAAGTGATTATCGAACAGGCGGACCGGCTGCGAAATCTGGTCGACCGTCTGTTGGGGCCGCAGCTGCCCGGTACGCGCGTTACCGAAAGTATTCACAAAGTGGCTGAACGCGTGGTAACGCTGGTGTCGATGGAACTGCCGGACAACGTGCGGTTGATTCGTGATTACGATCCCAGCCTGCCGGAACTGGCGCACGACCCGGATCAAATTGAACAGGTCTTGCTGAATATTGTGCGCAATGCGCTACAGGCGCTGGGGCCGGAAGGCGGTGAAATCATTCTGCGTACCCGCACCGCGTTTCAACTGACCTTACACGGCGAGCGCTACCGGCTGGCGGCGCGGATTGATGTGGAAGATAACGGGCCGGGCATTCCGCCTCATTTGCAGGATACGCTGTTTTACCCGATGGTCAGCGGCCGCGAAGGTGGCACCGGGCTTGGCTTATCCATCGCCCGTAATTTGATTGATCAGCATTCAGGCAAAATTGAATTTACCAGTTGGCCAGGTCATACCGAGTTCTCGGTTTACCTGCCTATCAGGAAATAAAGGTGACGTTTATGCAACGAGGGATAGTCTGGGTAGTCGATGACGATAGTTCCATCCGTTGGGTGCTTGAACGTGCGCTCGCTGGAGCGGGTTTAACCTGTACGACATTTGAGAACGGCGCGGAAGTACTGGAGGCGCTGGCGAGCAAAACGCCGGATGTGCTGCTTTCAGATATCCGTATGCCGGGAATGGACGGGCTGGCGCTGCTCAAGCAGATTAAACAGCGCCATCCAATGCTTCCGGTCATCATTATGACCGCACATTCCGATCTGGATGCTGCCGTCAGCGCCTATCAACAAGGGGCGTTTGATTATCTGCCCAAACCGTTTGATATCGACGAAGCCGTGGCGCTGGTTGAGCGCGCTATCAGTCATTACCAGGAACAGCAGCAGCCGCGTAATATTCAGCTTAACGGCCCAACGACCGATATCATCGGCGAAGCGCCAGCCATGCAGGACGTGTTCCGTATTATCGGTCGGCTTTCGCGTTCTTCTATTAGCGTGCTGATTAACGGCGAATCCGGCACCGGTAAAGAACTGGTCGCTCATGCCCTGCATCGCCACAGTCCGCGCGCCAAAGCACCGTTTATCGCGCTGAATATGGCAGCTATCCCAAAAGATTTGATCGAATCAGAACTGTTTGGCCACGAGAAAGGCGCGTTTACTGGCGCGAATACCATTCGTCAGGGGCGTTTTGAACAGGCCGATGGCGGTACATTATTCCTCGACGAAATTGGTGATATGCCGCTGGATGTGCAGACGCGTTTGCTGCGCGTGCTGGCAGACGGTCAGTTTTACCGCGTTGGCGGCTATGCGCCGGTGAAAGTGGATGTGCGGATTATCGCTGCCACTCACCAGAATCTCGAACAGCGAGTGCAGGAAGGTAAGTTCCGTGAGGATCTGTTCCACCGCCTAAACGTTATCCGCGTTCATCTACCGCCGCTGCGCGAACGTCGGGAAGATATTCCCCGTCTGGCGCGCCATTTTTTACAGGTTGCCGCGCGCGAACTGGGCGTAGAAGCGAAGTTACTGCATCCGGAAACCGAAGCTGCTCTGACGCGTCTGGCGTGGCCAGGCAACGTGCGCCAGCTGGAAAACACCTGCCGCTGGCTAACGGTGATGGCGCCGGGCAGGAAGTGTTGATTCAGGATTTGCCCGGCGAACTGTTTGAATCAACGGTTGCGGAGAGTACTTCGCAAATGCAACCGGACAGCTGGGCGACGCTTCTTGCGCAGTGGGCAGACAGAGCGCTGCGTTCCGGTCATCAAAATCTGCTTTCCGAAGCGCAGCCAGAGCTGGAGCGGACGTTACTGACGACCGCGTTGCGACATACGCAGGGGCATAAACAGGAAGCGGCGCGGCTACTCGGCTGGGGCCGCAACACCCTGACGCGTAAGTTAAAAGAGCTGGGGATGGAGTGATTCACAGCTTGTGTGTAAAGATTGATTATTGAGCGCAAATTGCTGGTATTTTACGCTTTACTGTTCCGATAAGTTCAGTATGATCTGCCCGGAAAACGGGGAGAGTCATTATGCTGGAATCAATAATTAATCTGGTATCGAGTGGCGCAGTTGACAGCCACACACCGCAAACTGCCGTTGCTGCCGTGCTGTGTGCCGCAATGATTGGGCTGTTTAGTTGAGTTTCAGATTGCTGATGAAGTGCTCTTTGTTCATGCCGGATGCGGCGTGAACGCCTTATCCGGCCTACAAAAGCAATATTTTCAACAGGTTTTGTAGGCCTGATAAGCGTAGCGCATCAGGCAATCTTGTTCTCAGCACATTGATGGCGCTTTCGTTTTCTACTTTGTAAACGAAGCGCCATTCACTATTCAAATCACCCGTGAGAACTGCTGCATCCGCGCTTTCTGGCGCAGATAGGTATCAAAGCACATGCAAATGTTGCGGATCAGCAAGCGACCTTTCGCCGTCACCTGTATTCCCTTCTCATCCACATCCACCAGCCCATCTTTTGCTAACGGGGCGAGCAGCTTGAGATCTTCCGCAAAGTAATCAGCGAAGTGCAAATCCCACTGTTTCTCAATAGGGGCGTAATCCAGACGGAAGTTGCAGATGAGCGACTTAATCACATCGCGGCGAATACAGTCATCACGCGTTAGCGCAATACCACGCCACAGCGCATTGCCTTGTTCATCCACTTGCTGATAGTACTGCTTCAACTCTTTCTGGTTCTGCGCGTAGCAGTCGCCAATCATGCTGATGGCGGAAACGCCCATCCCCAGCAGATCGGTATCGCCCTGAGTGGTGTAGCCCTGGAAGTTACGATGCAGCACGCCTTCACGCTGGGCCACCGCCAGCTCGTCATCCGGACGGGCAAAGTGATCCATACCGATAAACTGATAGCCCGATTGCGTCAGGAAGGCGATGGTTTCCTGCAGGATATCGAGTTTTTGCTGCGGACTCGGCAGGTCAGCATCTTTGATTTTGCGCTGAGCAGCAAAAATGGTCGGCAGATGCGCGTAGTTAAAGACACTCAGACGATCGGGGTTCAGCTCCGCCACACGTTTCAGGGTAAAGGCGAAACTCTCCGGCGTCTGTTTCGGCAGGCCGTAAATCAGGTCGATGTTGGTGGAGGTAAAACCAATCTCACGCGCATGGTTAAGCAGTGCAAAGATGAACTCTTCATCCTGCTCGCGGTTAACCAGACGTTGCACTTCTTTGTTGAAGTCCTGCACGCCCATGCTCAGGCGATTAAAGCCTTCGGCGCGTAAATGATCGAGTACATCCAGTTCGATTTCCCGCGGATCGACTTCGATCGAAATCTCCGCATCGGCATTGAACTGGAAGTTTTCGCGCAGCAGCTTCATCAGGCGGCTGATTTGCGCTTTATTCAGATACGTCGCGTTCCGCCGCCCCAGTGCAATTGGCTGACGTGACGCCCGGCGAACAGCGGTGCACGATGGACGATTTCTTGCTCCAGCGCGTCCAGATACTGATCGGCCTTGTGCTGCTGGCGAGTAACAATCTTATTGCAACCGCAGAAGTAACAAAGCTTATGGCAGAACGGGATATGTACGTAGAGAGATAATGGACGCTCAGGATAGCGCGCCACGGCTTGTAAAAACGCCTGTTCGCCGAAGTCTTCTGAAAACTCCAGCGCGGTCGGGTACGAGGTGTATCGTGGCCCGGAATAGTTATATTTCTGGATCAGGGCCAGATCCCAGTCGATTTGCTGTACAGACATGCTCACTCCTTCCGATGGCGTCTCTGGCGGCTACGGCGTACCGGCGGATGCCCGTTTCGGGTCATCAGCCGGTTGCGCAGCCACTTTTGTCGCCGCGACAACCGCTGTAGTTTAACGAATAACCACACCAGATAACATATAACCGGAAGGGTTATCAGCAGAACGGGAAGGCCCACGGCGGCAATCCGTTAGTTGCCCCGCAGCAGACGCATCATGTCTTCTTGCTTCTCGTCTTCTTCCTCTTCTTCGTCATCGTCATAAGAGAGGCCGAGTTTCTGCATCAACTCATCAATACGATCCAGTTTAGCATCCACCCAGGATTGCTCTTCGGCACTCAGGGTTTCGCCTGCTTCCAGACGTTCCAGCAGCGCATCCAGACGCTCATCCGTTTCCAGTAATTCCAACTCCGCCTGCGGTGAAAGCATAGGTTTCTCACTCTTCGGTTTGTGCTGTTTGGTGACTTTTTCAGTCACGCCCAATGGAATAGGGGTTTTACTGCCAATACGTGGATCTTTTGGTGCGTTCTGGCCTTTGCTGCCTGACGTGGTGTTTCCGCCCGCTGCGCGGCTGCCCGGCGCATGACCACGACGTTTTTTCTGACGCTTGCGATCACGAGCTTCCTGATCCAGCTCCTCGCGTGTTTTTCGACGCGCTTTTGCATGACCTTTGCTGCGTGAGTTTGAAGATGATGGTTTCATAATGGTTCGTCTTTTAGCCGTTTTATTCAGTATCGATTTGCGGCGGAATCTAACAGAAAGCAAGCAAAGAAAAAAGGCGACAGATTACTCTGTCGCCTTTTTTCCTGACTCATAACCCTTAACGGGTCTTACAATCCTTGCAGGCCGCCAACACACCCTGTTTTTCCTTTAGCCGGAACAATCCGTGTTGATTCCATTTCCGTTTAATTACGTCTCCGGACGTTTGTCTTCCTGACAATCCTCTGTCTTCGCCTCCTGGCGCTCCTGACCCTCATCCTGAGTCATTGTTCCTGTTAGCGTCCTCGCTCTATGGGTGCTACTTTACGCCTTCGCTTTAAACAAACAATCAACCGCCATCAGTATTTGCACATTTTCAGAGTTTTATATAAAAGCAATTCACTGATTTATATAGCTTATTTGACATGCATCGCAGAATTTTCTCTGCTATTTCGCATAAAGACTATCGGCAATGTCTCACAAAGCGTATGGCTTTTACTTACAACGCTCACGCCGAAAAATCCGCCTTTTATTATGGTTCAGGTATAATCGCCACAAAGCTTTGACTGACGGAGACGACCGCTTTGACTAATTTGAATTATCAACAGACGCATTTTGTGATGAGTGCGCCTGATATTCGCCACCTACCTTCCGATACCGGAATTGAAGTGGCTTTTGCAGGCCGTTCCAACGCAGGTAAATCCAGCGCGCTGAACACGCTGACTAACCAGAAAAGCCTGGCTCGTACCTCAAAAACCCCAGGGCGCACCCAGCTTATCAACCTGTTTGAAGTGGCTGACGGCAAGCGTCTGGTTGACTTGCCTGGGTACGGTTATGCGGAAGTCCCGGAAGAGATGAAGCGCAAATGGCAGCGTGCGCTCGGCGAATACCTCGAAAAACGTCATAGCCTGCAAGGTCTGGTGGTGCTAATGGATATTCGCCATCCGCTGAAAGATTTGGATCAGCAGATGATTGAGTGGGCGGTAGACAGCAATATCGCCGTTCTGGTGCTGCTGACCAAAGCGGACAAACTGGCAAGCGGCGCACGTAAAGCGCAATTGAATATGGTGCGTGAAGCTGTACTGGCGTTTAACGGTGATGTGCAGGTTGAAACGTTTTCTTCGTTGAAGAAACAAGGCGTGGACAAGCTGCGGCAGAAACTGGATACCTGGTTTAGCGAGATGCAGCCTGTAGAAGAAACGCAGGACGGCGAATAATTTTCTTGCCTTAATGCTTGTGCCGGATGTGGCGTATCCGGCCCGTAAATTCAATAGATTACAATTCTACCGTTGGCCTGATAAACATAGCGCATCAGGCATTACGGATCTTTTCTTTCGCCCAATAAAAAACGCCCCAGTCATTACTGACTGGGGCGGCTAAAATATTCAGCCAAATCCGATTACGTGAAGTAAAAGGTCTGAAAGATAGAACATCTTACCTCTGTACCCTACGCGACTAACTTTACTCTTTTTTGTTCAGTTCAGAAAGCACTTTTTGTAATTTTTTTTCAGTTGTTGCATAGGAATTTCTAATAGCCATCACAAAACGTGACAGCTTATGTTGCTTACTTACGAAAAAAGGGCATGTTCAGGCGAATCTTAGTGCGCCTGATCCCAGTTTTCGCCACTCCCCACTTCCACCAGCAACGGCACATCCAGACGGGTACAGTTTTCCATCAGTTGATGAATCTGCTTCGCGACGGCATCAACATCATCTTTATGAACTTCAAATACCAGTTCATCGTGTACCTGCATGATCATACGTACACGCGGTTGCTCAGCCTGTAACCACGCATCAACGGCAATCATCGCCCGTTTGATAATGTCGGCGGCGGTTCCCTGCATTGGCGCGTTAATGGCTGCACGTTCAGCCGCTGCACGACGAGCACCATTGCTGGATTTGATATCCGGCAGATACAGACGGCGTCCGTCCAGCGTTTCAACGTAGCCCTGCTCTTTCGCCTGAGCACGGGTGCGTTCCATATACTCCAGCACGCCAGGGTAGCGTTCGAAGTAAAGGTCCATGTACTTCTGCGCTTCTTTACGTGGAATGTTCAATTGCCGCGCCAGACCGAAAGCACTCATGCCATAAATCAGACCAAAGTTGATCGCTTTCGCGCTACGGCGTTGCTCGCTGGTGACTGTTTCCAGTGGCAAACCAAACACTTCTGCCGCCGTTGCCCGGTGGATATCTTTTCCTTCCGCGAATGCGGTCAGCAAGCCTTTGTCACGCGAAAGATGCGCCATAATGCGCAGTTCAATCTGCGAGTAGTCCGCTGAGACAATCACATAATCCTCTGGCGCAATAAACGCCTGGCGGATACGACGACCTTCTTCGTTACGCACCGGAATGTTTTGCAGGTTAGGATCGGTTGACGATAAACGTCCCGTTGCAGTTACTGCCTGGTGATAAGAGGTATGCACACGCCCGGTTTTCGGGTTGATCATCAGCGGCAGCTTGTCGGTGTAGGTCGATTTCAGCTTCGCCAGACCACGATACTCCAGAATCACTTTTGGCAACGGATAGTCCAGCGCCAGTTCTTCCAGTACCTCTTCCGACGTTGACGGCGCGCCACCCGGCGTTTTCTTCAGCGGTTTAATACCCTGTTTTTCAAACAGAATGGTTTGCAACTGCTTGGTGGAAGAAAGGTTAAATTCTTCACCTGCAATTTCATGCGCTTTCTTTTCCAGCTCAGCCAGACGCAAGGTGAGCTCTTCAGAATGATTGTGCAGCACTTTCGGATCGATCTTCACACCGTTACGTTCAATGCGTGAAAGCACCGGCACCAGCGGCATTTCGATATTCTCGAAGACGTTCAACGGCCCTTTGTGTTTTTGCAGGTCCGGCCACATTTTCAGATGCAACTGCAAGGTGACATCAGCATCTTCGGCGGCGTAACGTCCGGCCTCTTCGAGGGCAATCTGGTTAAAGGTCAGTGGATTTTTGCCTTTACCCGCAATCTCTTCAAAAGTGATGGTTTTGTGCTTCAACCAACGTTCCGCGAGGCTGTCCATATCGTGACGCCCGGCAACGCTATTGAGAATGTAGGACTCCAGCATGGTATCAAACGCAATCCCACGCAGCTCAATGCCGTAATTCGCCAGAATACCGCGATCGTATTTCAGGTTTTGCCCGACCTTCAGCGCCTTTTCATCTTCCAGCAGCGGTTTTAGCAACTCGAGTGCACGCTCGCGAGAGATTTGATCGGGCGCATCAAGATAATCATGAGCAACCGGAATATATGCCGCTACGCCTGGCTCGATAGCAAAAGAAAGCCCGACCAGGTTAGCAGAGATGTTATCAAGGCTGTCGGTTTCGGTATCAAATGCAAATACCGGCGCTTTTTCCAGCTTCGCAATCCACGCTTTCAGTGTTTCTTCATCAAGGATGGTGACGTAGTTGTCATAAGAAATCACCGTTGCCGTCACTTCTGGCGCTTCGTCTGCAACACTGGTTTCCTGCGGCTTCGCGGCTGGTTTTGCCCCTTTGGCCTGTAACCATTTGCCCGCTTCGACATCAGCAGTCCAGCGTTTGAACTCATACTTTTTGAACAGCCCCAACAACTCTTCCGCTGCCGGTTGCTGCACTTCCAGTTGTTCACAGGTCAGCTCCAGTTCAACGTCGGTTTTAATCGTCGCCAGCTGGTATGAGAGATAAGCAACTTCTTTGTTTTGCTGGAGCTTCGCTGCCATTGTTTTCGCGCCACGGAAGCTCAACCCAGCAATTTTTTCTGGCTCGGCATACAGCGTATCCAGCCCGCCCAGACCTTGCAGCAATGCCTGCGCGGTTTTTTCACCGACGCCCGGTACGCCAGGGATGTTATCGGAGGAGTCACCCATCAGCGCCAGGAAATCGATGATCAGTTCTGGCGGCACGCCGTACTTATTCACCACCTCTTCCGGTCCGAGGATGGTATTCGTCATGGTATTGATAAGCGTAATATTTGGAGTCACCAGCTGCGCCATATCTTTATCGCCAGTGCTGATCAGCACCGGACGCCCGGCTTTTTCGGCTTCGCGCGCCAGAGTACCGATAACGTCGTCCGCTTCTACGCCAGAAACCGCCAGCAGCGGCAGTCCCATCGCTTTAACCATCGCGTGCAGAGGTTCGATTTGTGCTCGCAGATCGTCCGGCATTGGCGGGCGATGTGATTTGTAATGTTCAAACAGTTCATCACGAAAGGTTTTTCCCTTGGCGTCAAAGACCACCGCTGCATGCGTCGGTTTATATTGCATGATCAGACTGCGCAGCATGTTGAGGACACCATACATCGCACCGGTCGGCTCGCCTGCGCTGTTAGTCAGCGGGGGAAACGCGTGATATGCGCGATAAAGATAAGATGAACCATCTACAAGGATAAGTGGATTTTGGGGGATCTGAACCATAATGTCCGTGCCTGTTTATCAGATTATGGGTAAAGGATGCCACAGACAGGATAAAAACATGAGTTTTTCACCGCTTTTCGTGAAAATCTTTTGTAGATCTTCTGGATCGCTCGCAAATCGTCATGTGGATAACTTTGTGCATAAATTATTTACATCGCTTTTAATTTATTATCATGCTTTTTACAGTATGATGTTTGTCTTTGTTTTTCATGTAGTTAAAAATAAAGCCATCCCTAATAATTGAGATAATGGGATTTTTTCTAATGTGGATAGATATGAATTATTTTTCTCCTTAAGGATCATCCGTTATTTGGGTCGTTTTCTGCTAAAATCTGCGCCTTGCGCTTCTTTAGCGCACTGTCTATGGCTAACCTTTTGAATAAATTCATTATGACGAGAATACTCGCTGCGATAACCCTTTTGCTGAGTATCGTATTGACCATTTTGGTCACTATTTTTTGTTCCGTCCCGATCATCATTGCCGGGATTGTAAAACTATTGCTACCTGTGCCAGTCATTTGGCGAAAGGTTTCGCGTTTTTGTGATTTTATGATGTATTGCTGGTGTGAAGGTCTGGCGGTATTACTGCATCTGAACCCACACCTGCAATGGGAAGTTCACGGGCTGGAAGGGTTAAGTAAGAAGAACTGGTATCTGCTTATTTGTAACCACCGTAGTTGGGCAGATATTGTCGTACTGTGCGTGCTGTTTCGTAAGCACATTCCGATGAATAAATATTTCCTCAAGCAACAGCTGGCCTGGGTGCCATTTCTTGGCCTGGCGTGCTGGGCGCTGGATATGCCGTTTATGAAGCGTTATTCCCGCGCTTATTTATTACGTCATCCGGAGCGACGTGGTAAAGATGTTGAAACCACTCGGCGTTCTTGTGAAAAGTTTCGCCTGCATCCCACCACCATTGTCAATTTCGTTGAAGGCTCCCGTTTCACGCAAGAAAAACATCAGCAAACCCACTCCACTTTTCAAAACTTGTTGCCACCAAAGGCGGCAGGCATTGCGATGGCGCTAAATGTACTGGGTAAACAATTCGATAAACTGCTTAATGTTACGCTGTGTTATCCGGACAATAACCGTCAGCCGTTCTTCGATATGTTAAGCGGTAAACTGACGCGAATTGTCGTTCATGTGGATTTACAGCCTATTGCCGATGAGTTACATGGCGACTACATCAATGACAAAAGCTTTAAGCGCCATTTTCAGCAATGGCTGAACTCACTGTGGCAGGAAAAAGACCGACTTCTGACGTCGTTGATGTCATCACAGCGGCAGGACAAGTAAATTTTGCTCGCCTCTGAATGAGCAGAGGCGAGTGAGTATTTTAATGAACAAAACGTCCGGCACGAGACATAAATTCTTCTTCGCTCATCTCCTGTCCGTTAAAAACAACTTTACCCGGTGTATAACGCAGTTGCAGCGAGGCGGTATTGTTGTCAATCGTGATTAACTGAAACATCTGACCTAAGGTCATCATCCCGCTGATTTGTTTATCAGCCCGCTTTTGCGCTTTTTCCGCATCCATTCCTTCAGATAAATTAAGCTGTTTTGCGGTTTCTGTGACGACATTAAGCGGTAACTTCACATCAAAATTGAGCGATTTGATATCTTTGTTTGTGGATGATGAAGATTTGGCTGGGTCGGCAATACTGATATCCAGATTGGCATTTAGTTCGCCGAGTGCGTTCTTCCATCTTACCGGTTGTTTAATGGTCGGCTCACTTTGTTGTAATAACGGTAAATACTCTTTGAACAATGCAGCATTCACTTCTTGCAGAGTGAAGTGGTCAACAAAAACTGGCCACCGAGTTAGAGTTTTTCCAGTATCGATTTTCCGATTCGTTTGGGGGTAACCCACCGTTATATTCGTGCGGTCTTAGTGCGCTGTAATATCCAACGATATAGTCCGTTATGGCGTGAGCTGCCTCGCTGAAGCTTACGTAACCCACCACCGGCATCCATTCGTTCTTCAGACTCCTGAAGAAGCGTTCCATTGGGCTGTTATCCCAGCAGTTTCCGCGC
>NZ_MIIV01000543.1:0-15646 GCF_001743015.1 Shigella sp. FC1567 | reverse complement strand
TGGCTGTTTTACGCGTATGACAGGATACGGAGGACGGTTGTGGCGCACGTCTTCGGTGAACGCACTCTGGCCACACTGGAGCGTCTTCTGAGCCTGCTGCCGGCCTTTGAGGTCGTGGTATGGATGACGGATGGCTGGCCGCTGTATGAATCACGCCTGAAGGGAAAGCTGCACGTTATCAGCAAGCGTTACACTCAGCGCATTGAGCGACATAATCTGAATCTGAGACAACATCTGGCAAGGCTGGGACGGAAGTCACTGTTGTTCTCAAAATCGGTGGAGCTGCATGACAAGGTCATCGGGCATTATCTGAACATAAAACACTATCAGTAAGTTGGAGTCATTACCTCATCAAATAGCAAAATATACGCTGCGAGCAATTGCGTCGCAACACCACACCATTCATACACTGTTTGGGTTGCTTCAAAATACTTATCCTGGCTATCCATAAGTAAGGTTTTAATATCGCCGACTAAAACGGAGGCTGCCTGTGAATACTCCTGTTTAAAGCGACTTAACTCTTTTATGGTTTCATCAAAGGTCTGCCAGGGGATGACCTGATCGAGATATTTATTATAAAGATCTAATGCTCCATCTGCGGTTTCGATTGCGTTTTTAACTACTTCTACCATTTTATCTGCAACGATTTCAGTCATAATCATTCGCCTCTTTAAATATATAAATTGTAATGAAACTCCTGTTTTACAACTATTAATAAATTTTACTTCATCTAATTCATAGTTAGCCGGGTGGGATGCGTCAATGTCTTTATTTCTATTAATATGATAAATATCAAACAATGTTTAATGTCATTATGGCGAATGCTTCTATTCTATTTTTTTGCCGGGTGATATTTTTCATTTCTGCTGGATGAGCGTCGTCGCCAGAAGGCCACGTGAGCACAGGATAAGAGAACGAAAAATCAGCAGTCTATACAGCGACAAATATTGATAGCCTGAATCAGTATTGATCTGCTGGCAAGAATAGACTACTGTATATAAAAACAGTATAACTTCAGGCAGATTATTATGTTGTTTATCAAGCCTGCGGATCTCCGCGAAATTGTGACTTTTCCGCTATTTAGCGATCTTGTTCAGTGTGGCTTTCCTTCACCGGCAGCAGATTACGTCGAACAGCGCATCGATCTGAATCAACTGTTGATCCAGCATCCCAGCGCGACTTACTTCGTCAAAGCAAGTGGTGATTCTATGATTGATGGTGGAATTAGTGACGGTGATTTACTGATTGTCGATAGCGCTATTACCGCCAGCCATGGTGATATTGTCATCGCTGCTGTTGACGGCGAGTTTACGGTGAAAAAATTGCAACTACGCCCGACGGTACAGCTTATTCCCATGAACAGTGCGTACTCGCCCATTACCATCAGTAGCGAAGATACGCTGGATGTCTTTGGTGTGGTGATCCACGTCGTTAAGGCGATGCGCTGATGTTTGCTCTCTGTGATGTAAACGCGTTTTATGCCAGCTGTGAGACGGTGTTTCGCCCTGATTTATGGGGTAAACCGGTGGTTGTACTATCGAATAATGACGGTTGCGTTATCGCCCGAAACGCTGAGGCAAAGGCGCTGGGTGTTAAAATGGGCGATCCCTGGTTCAAACAAAAAGATCTGTTTCGTCGCTGTGGTGTGGTTTGCTTTAGCAGCAATTATGAGCTTTACGCAGACATGAGCAATCGGGTTATGTCGACGCTGGAAGAACTATCGCCCCGCGTCGAGATTTACAGTATTGATGAGGCATTCTGCGATCTGACAGGTGTGCGTAATTGTCGCGATCTGACTGATTTTGGCAGAGAAATTCGCGCAACGGTGCTACAACGTACCCATCTTACTGTTGGTGTGGGGATCGCCCAGACCAAAACGCTGGCTAAGCTTGCCAATCATGCGGCAAAAAAATGGCAGCGGCAGACGGGGGGGTGGTGGATTTATCAAATCTGGAACGCCAGCGTAAATTAATGTCTGCTCTCCCCGTGGATGACGTCTGGGGGATTGGACGGCGGATCAGCAAAAAACTGGACGCGATGGGGATCAAAACCGTTCTTGATTTGGCGGATACAGATATCCGGTTTATCCGTAAACATTTTAATGTCGTGCTCGAAAGAACGGTGCGTGAACTGCGCGGTGAACCCTGTTTGCAACTGGAAGAATTTGCACCGACAAAGCAGGAAATTATCTGTTCCCGCTCGTTTGGTGAACGTATCACGGATTATACGTCGATGCGGCAGGCCATTTGTAGTTACGCTGCCCGGGCGGCGGAAAAACTTCGCAGTGAGCATCAATATTGTCGGTTTATCTCCACATTTATTAAGACGTCACCATTTGCGCTCAATGAACCTTATTACGGCAATAGCGCGTCGGTAAAACTGCTGACGCCCACTCAGGACAGCAGGGATATCATTAACGCCGCTACGCGATCTCTGGATGCCATCTGGCAAGCGGGCCATCGCTACCAAAAAGCGGGCGTGATGCTGGGGGATTTCTTCAGTCAGGGAGTCGCGCAGCTCAATTTATTCGATGACAACGCACCGCGCCCCGGGAGTGAGCAATTGATGACGGTAATGGATACACTGAATGCTAAAGAGGGCAGAGGAACACTCTATTTTGCCGGGCAGGGGATCCAACAACAATGGCAGATGAAGCGAGCCATGCTTTCACCACGTTATACAACGCGAAGTTCTGATTTACTGCGGGTCAAATAAATATAGCGGCAGGAAAAAAGTGCTCCCGCAGGAGCGCCGAATGGATTAGCGACCGAACAGATCACGTTTTTTCGCTTTAAACGGCTGGGAAATCATCACCAGCACCGCGACAATCAGGTAAGCGATAAAAATACCGAGCAGCCACTGCGGCATTTCCAGACCTAAAAAATCCCACTGACGCTCGGCGCAATCGCCAGAGGCGACAAACACTTGCGGCACCCATTTATCCAGCGGCAGCCATTCCGGGAAACGAACCATAAAATCACAGGTGGCAAACGGCGAAGGATAGAGCTGAAGCATGGTGTGCTCGTAAGTTAACTGCACACCGCGGAACGCACTATACAACCAGATAACCATCGCTACATAACGCAGCGGAGTTTTCGGGGCGATCGCGCCAATCAGCGCAGCACCCAGAACGCCGAATAACGCGCAGCGTTCATAAATACAGAGCACGCAAGGTTTCAGTAACATCACATGCTGGAACCACAGCGCCGTCAGTTCCAGTGCCAGAGCAGTAAACGCCATCAACAGCCACGCGCCCCGGCCTTGTGAACATTGGTTCAAAAATCGCAACATAATCATTTCCCTGCAATATGCATAGAGTGCGCAGTTTAAACCAATTCATTCGCTGCGCCACCAGGAGGCAGCAAAAATAGGACGCAATTGGACAATTATCGGGCGAAAAGGCAAACCGGGCATTTATATGCCCGGTAAGTTGTTATCAAAGCGTTGCTATCCAGCCCATTTGCATAAACCATTCGGTTACAGGGGCAAGCGTAAACTCGACGCAGAGCAGCCCGACGAGTGTCAGGACGAGGGTGTAAGGCAGGGCCATCCACACCATGCGGCCATAAGAGAGGCGAATCAATGGCGCGAGTGCAGAGGTCAGCAGGAACAGGAACGCAGCCTGACCGTTCGGCGTAGCGACAGAGGGCAGATTGGTACCGGTATTAATGGCGACCGCCAGCAGCTCGTATTGCTTCAACGTGATAGCGCCACTTTCCATTGCCGCTTTCGCTTCGTTGATATAAATCGTCCCCACGAAGACGTTATCCGAAATGGATGACAGCAGACCGTTGAAAATATAGAACAACGACAGCTGAGCATGTTCCGATGCCTGCAACACAAACTGAATAATCGGCGAAAACAGTTGTTGGTCGATAATCACCGCGACTACCGAGAAAAACACCGTCAACAGTGCGGTGAATGGCAGAGATTCGGTGAAGGCTTTACCGATAGCATGTTCATCGGTGACACCGGTCAATGATGTCGCCAGAATAATGACCGACAAACCAATCAAGCCAACCTCCGCCAGATGCAACGCCAGCGCAGTCACCAGCCAGACGCCGATAATCGCCTGGACAATCAGACGGATTTTATCCTGACGGGTACGCTGGTGGCGGCTTTGATCGTCAAACTGTTGCAACACTTCGCGGACTTTCTCCGGCAGCGTTTCACCGTAGCCAAACCAACGCAGCTTCTCTACCAGCAGGCAGGTTAACAGGCCACAAATCAGAACCGGAACGGTCACCGGCGACATGCGCAGGAAGAAATCGCCAAAATGCCAGCCAGCCGCTTTAGCGATGATCAGGTTCTGTGGTTCGCCCACCATGGTCATTACGCCGCCTAATGCGGTGCCGACACCGGCATGCATCATCAGGCTACGCAGAAAGCCACGGAACTGTTCCAGAACCACTTTGTAATGCTTGTCGATATGACTATCGTCTTGCAGGTCGGTATCTTCAGTACGGGAAGAGGCTACGCGGTGATAAATACCATAAAAACCGACTGCAACGCTGATCACCACCGCCACGACGGTTAAGGCATCGAGGAACGCGGAGAGGAACGCCGCCGCCACGCAAAAAGAGAGCGACAGCAGCATTTTGGAACGAATGCTTAACAGCAAACGGGTAAATATGAACAGCAATAGCTGTTTCATAAAATAGATACCCGCCACCATAAACATCAGTAACAGCAAGACTTCAAGATTTGCCGCCACCTCTTCACGGACGTGTTCCGCGCTGGTCATGCCGATGAATACCGCTTCAATAGCCAACAGACCACCGGGGAGTAGCGGGTAGCATTTCAGGGCCATCGCCAGAGTGAAAATAAATTCCGCTACCAGCAACCAGCCAGCGACGAAAGGGCTGATGAGGAAAATTAACGGATTTACGATTAAGAAAATGATGAGGGCGAGTTTGTACCAGTCGGGGGACTGGCCCAAAAAATTGCGCCATAGCGCGCGGCCCCAGGAGATCTCCATGATGGTTTCCCTTACCTTACAAATAATCAATGATGTTTTTATGTTTAAACGCAAAGCTTAACGGTCAGGCAGGAGTGAGGCAAGTCTTGATAGTCAAGGGGAAAGAGATGCGGAAAATGAAGCCTTGATCCCTTTTTTCTTCTTTTTGTCTGCTATCAGCGTAGTTAGCCCTCTGGTATGATGAGTCCAACTTTGTTTTGCTGTGTTATGGAAATCTCACTATGGTCATTAAGGCGCAAAGCCCGGCGGGTTTCGCGGAAGAGTACATTATTGAAAGTATCTGGAATAACCGCTTCCCTCCCGGGACTATTTTGCCCGCAGAACGTGAACTTTCAGAATTAATTGGCGTAACGCGTACTACGTTACGTGAAGTGTTACAGCGTCTGGCACGAGATGGCTGGTTGACCATTCAACATGGCAAGCCGACGAAGGTGAATAATTTCTGGGAAACCTCTGGTTTAAATATCCTTGAAACACTGGCGCGACTGGATCACGAAAGTGTGCCGCAGCTTATTGATAATTTGCTGTCGGTGCGTACCAATATTTCCACTATTTTTATTCGCACCGCGTTTCG
This sequence comes from Shigella sp. FC1567, assembly GCF_001743015.1. Lineage (NCBI taxonomy): Bacteria > Pseudomonadati > Pseudomonadota > Gammaproteobacteria > Enterobacterales > Enterobacteriaceae > Shigella > Shigella sp. FC1567. The sequence goes on along the minus strand of NZ_MIIV01000543.1, from coordinate 10,094 downwards.
TCAGCATCCCGATAAAGCGCAGGAAGTGCTGGCTACCGCTAATGAAGTGGCCGATCACGCCGATGCCTTTGCCGAGCTGGATTACAACATATTCCGCGGCCTGGCGTTTGCTTCCGGCAACCCGATTTACGGTCTGATCCTTAACGGGATGAAAGGGCTGTATACGCGCATTGGTCGTCACTATTTCGCCAATCCGGAAGCGCGCAGTCTGGCGCTGGGCTTCTACCACAAACTGTCGGCGTTGTGCAGTGAAGGCGCGCACGATCAGGTGTACGAAACAGTGCGTCGCTATGGGCATGAGAGTGGCGAGATTTGGCACCGGATGCAGAAAAATCTGCCGGGTGATTTAGCCATTCAGGGGCGATAATCCCTTCCGTTTAAAAAGCAAACCCCTCAAACGAGGGGTTTTTTGTTGTTTTTACAGATTTCCCATTCTTGGCGGGCAACGTTCCAGCAACTCGACGCTGCCATCTTCGTTTTGCTGTTCCAGCATCACATCAAATCCCCACAGGCGATGCACATGCTTCAGCACTTCTTTGCGCCCCCGATCCAGCGGTGCGCGATTATGTGGAATGTAACGCAGCGTCAGCGAACGGTCGCCGCGCAAATCCACGTTCCAGATCTGAATATTCGGCTCCAGATTACTTAAGTTATATTGCGACGATAACCGGTTACGGATCTCCCGATAACCTTCTTCATTATGAATAGCGGAAATCTCCAGATAATTATGCCGATCGTCATCCAGCACGGTGAAGAAGCGGAAATCACGCATCACTTTCGGTGACAGAAACTGGCTGATAAAACTCTCATCTTTGAAATCACGCATCGCGAAATGCAGCGTTTCCAGCCAGTCGGAACCGGCGATATCCGGGAACCAGTATTTGTCTTCTTCCGTTGGCGACTGACAAATCCGTTTAATATCCTGGAACATGGCGAACCCGAGGGCATACGGGTTGATGCCGCTGTACCACGGGCTGTTATAGGGGGGCTGGAAGACCACATTGGTGTGGCTGTGCAAAAACTCCAGCATAAAACGTTCCGTTACTTTCCCTTCATCATACAGATGGTTAAGGATGGTGTAGTGCCAGAAGGTGGCCCAGCCTTCGTTCATCACCTGAGTCTGTTTTTGCGGATAAAAATACTGGCTCACCTTACGCACAATACGCAGGATTTCACGCTGCCATGATTCCAGCAGTGGCGCATTTTTCTCCATAAAATAGAGCAGGTTTTCTTGTGGTTCGGACGGATAGCGGCGCGCTTCAGCAACCGTTTTCTCTTCCTCGCGCTTCGGCAGGGTACGCCAGAGCATATTGACCTGACTTTGTAGATACTCTTCGCGACTTTTCTGCCGGGCTTTCTCTTCTTGCAGCGAGATTTTTTGCGGGCGTTTGTACCGGTCCACGCCGTAGTTCATCAGCGCGTGGCACGAGTCCAGAAGCCGTTCTACTTCATCCACGCCATAACGTTCTTCGCACTCGGTAATATATTTACGGGCAAAAATCAGATAATCGACAATCGAACTGGCGTCGGTCCAACTGCGGAATAAGTAATTGTTTTTAAAGAAAGAGTTATGCCCATAGCAGGCGTGTGCCATCACCAGCGCTTGCATGGTAATGGTGTTCTCTTCCATCAGGTAAGCGATACACGGGTTAGAGTTAATGACGATTTCATAGGCCAGTCCTTGCTGACCGTGCTTATACAGCCGTTCAGTCTCGATAAACTTTTTACCGAATGACCAGTGCGGATAGTTAATTGGCATGCGACGCTGGAGTAGGCATCCATCATCTGTTCTGAGGTTATCACTTCAATCTGGTGCGGGTAGGTATCCAGCCGGTAGAGTTTCGCCACCCGGTCTATCTCTGCCAGATAAACATCCAGCAGGTCGAACGTCCAGTCGGGTCCATCGCTCAACCGTGTGGTGTCCTTATTCATAGAATCGATCGTCGCCATACGCGCACCTCATTGTTGTCGGCGCTCTCTGTGTGGAGCACCTCATTTCAAGCATAGAACACCTGTTAAAAACCGCGTCGCCGGAGAATTTTTTTCTTTGCGATTTCTTATTATCAGAGTGCCACTAATCCGCTTCTGAACGGAATTTTATGCTGGATAAAAAGGGCGTTCAGCAGGAGATACTAAAGACGCCATATTGCCGCAGAGTCAGGGAGATGTGAGCCAGCTCACCATAAAAAAGCTGTATGTTGAATAATATTTTCAACTGAGTTATCAAGATGTAATTAGATTATTATTCTTTTACTGTATCTACCGTTATCGGAGTGGCTATGCGAGTTGTCATACTGGGAAGTGGTGTGGTAGGCGTTGCCAGCGCCTGGTACTTAAATCAGGCAGGACATGAGGTCACCGTCATTGATCGGGAGCCGGGGGCCGCCCTGGAAACCAGCGCCGCGAATGCCGGGCAAATCTCCCCCGGATATGCTGCACCGTGGGCGGCACCAGGTGTGCCTTTAAAAGCGATCAAATGGATGTTCCAGCGCCATGCGCCGCTGGCGGTTCGTCTCGACGGTACGCAGTTTCAGTTGAAATGGATGTGGCAAATGTTACGTAACTGCGACACCAGCCACTACATGGAAAACAAAGGGCGGATGGTGCGTCTGGCGGAATACAGCCGTGATTGCCTGAAAGCATTGCGCGCCGAAACCAATATTCAGTATGAAGGGCGTCAGGGTGGGACGCTGCAACTGTTCCGTACCGAACAACAGTATGAAAATGCGACCCGCGATATCGCCGTGCTGGAAGATGCCGGCGTACCGTATCAGCTGCTGGAATCCAGCCGCCTGGCGGAAGTGGAGCCAGCGCTGGCAGAAGTAGCGCACAAACTGACGGGTGGTCTGCAACTGCCCAATGATGAAACCGGAGACTGCCAGCTGTTTACCCAGAATCTGGCGCGGATGGCAGAGCAGGCGGGGGTTAAATTCCGCTTTAATACGCCCGTTGACCAACTGCTTTGCGACGGCGAGCAAATCTACGGCGTGAAGTGTGGCGATGAAGTGATTAAGGCCGATGCGTATGTGATGGCGTTTGGTTCTTACTCGACGGCGATGCTCAAAGGCATTGTTGATATTCCGGTGTATCCGCTGAAAGGCTACTCGCTGACTATTCCAATTGCGCAGGAAGATGGTGCGCCAGTATCCACCATTCTTGATGAAACCTACAAAATCGCCATTACCCGTTTCGATAACCGCATTCGTGTTGGCGGAATGGCGGAAATTGTTGGTTTTAACACCGAGCTGTTGCAACCGCGTCGTGAAACGCTGGAAATGGTGGTTCGCGATCTCTATCCACGCGGCGGTCATGTCGAGCAGGCGACTTTCTGGACGGGTTTGCGCCCGATGACGCCAGACGGTACGCCGGTTGTCGGGCGTACACGCTTTAAAAATCTGTGGCTGAATACCGGTCACGGCACGCTCGGCTGGACGATGGCTTGCGGTTCCGGTCAGTTGTTAAGCGATCTGCTCTCTGGTCGCACGCCAGCGATCCCATATGAGGATCTAAGCGTAGCGCGCTACAGCCGTGGATTTACGCCATCACGTCCGGGCCATTTACATGGCGCACACAGCTAAGGAAACGAGATGACCCGTCCGATACAGGCCAGCCTCGATCTGCAGGCATTAAAACAGAATCTGTCCATTGTCCGCCAGGCCGCGCCGCACGCGGGTGGTAAAAGCGAACGCTTACGGGCATGGTATTGAGCGTATCTGGAGCGCGCTCGGGGCCACCGATGGCTTTGCATTACTTAACCTGGAAGAGGCAATAACGTTACGTGAGCGCGGCTGGAAGGGGCCGATCCTGATGCTGGAAGGATTTTTCCATGCTCAGGATCTGGAGATTTATGACCAGCACCGCCTGACCACCTGCGTACACAGCAACTGGCAGCTCAAAGCACTGCAAAATGCGCGGCTAAAAGCACCGTTGGATATTTATCTTAAAGTGAACAGTGGGATGAATCGGTTGGGCTTCCAGCCCGATCGCGTGCTTACCGTCTGGCAGCAGTTGCGGGCAATGGCGAATGTTGGCGAGATGATCCTGATGTCGCATTTTGCCGAAGCGGAACATCCTGATGGAATTTCCAGCGCGATGGCGCGTATTGAGCAGGCGGCGGAAGGGCTGGAGTGTCGGCGTTCGTTGTCCAATTCGGCGGCGACTCTGTGGCACCCGGAAGCGCATTTTGACTGGGTTCGGCCTGGCATTATTTTGTATGGCGCTTCGCCGTCCGGTCAGTGGCGTGATATCGCCAATACCGGATTACGTCCGGTGATGACGCTAAGCAGTGAGATTATTGGTGTCCAGACGCTAAAAGCGGGTGAGCGTGTGGGCTACGGCGGTCGCTATACTGCGCGCGATGAACAGCGAATCGGCATTGTCGCCGCAGGGTACGCCGACGGTTATCCGCGCCACGCGCCTACCGGTACCCCTGTTTTAGTGGACGGCGTGCGCACCATGACGGTGGGGACCGTCTCGATGGATATGCTGGCGGTCGATTTAACGCCTTGCCCGCAGGCGGGTATTGGTACGCCGGTTGAGCTGTGGGGCAAGGAGATCAAAATTGATGATGTCGCCGCCGCTGCCGGAACGGTGGGCTATGAGTTGATGTGCGCGCTGGCGCTACGCGTCCCGGTTGTGACGGTGTAACTTGTTGTAAGCCGGATCGGAGGCAACGTCTTCTGGGTGCAAAAAAAATCATCCATCCGGCTGGTCAGCAACTGTAGTTGTTAATGTGACAGAGCCATTGCCCATGATAGTGTCCATTAAAAGGATGGACACTATTTCCCCGGAACCTGAACTCACCGCACAGGCGTTCTACATAAAACGCTTACGCTTCATTGTTGACTCGGAGTCGACTTCAGATAAATCACGCTTTACCCTTGATGGAGCCTGTACATAGATTTGTGTAATTGCCTGATTTTGATATGTTCAATTCAACATCAAATGAAGGTTAAATTATGGACGACAAACAATTGCAGGCTCAGGCTGCGTTCAGCAAAGCATCGCAACCGGCGATAGATGCTTCATTAAATTTAAGATTCAGCTTCCTCTTCAGCCACCCGTACGCCAATCTTCAACACTTCATTATCTTCTTTCTCGGCCACCGTCCAGATCATCCCGGCAAACTCTACCTGGTCACCGACAACCGGTGCCGTGCCTAACAACTGCTGGACAATTTCACCCAGCGTTTGCTGCTTATCACGATATTCTCGCCCGTCTTCCAGGCCATATATCAGCGCAACATCAGCATATTTGGCGCTGGCTTCGAGAATGAAGTCACCAAAGAAGCGTTGATCCAGCGCGACCGGCGGCGACTGGCTGAACAGTTTACCGAGCGCCGGAAGATCGCGTTCCCGACCAATTACACACAACACATCGCCTTCGCGCAGTCGGGTGCTGCCGGTAGGATGAAGCAACTGGTTATCACGAAACAGTGCCGCAATACGCGTCTCTTTTGGCATATGCAAATCGCGCAGTGCCGCGCCCACGCACCATTTATCGGCACTCAATTGATAAACAAACTGCTCCCACGGATTTTCCGGATGAATATCCAGGCCAACGCGTGACACCGGACGTCCCACTGGCGGAACCACCACTTTGGCTTTTTTAGCCGCCCACGAGAGTGATGTTCCCTGCAAGAGCAGTGAAACCAGAACCACAAAGAAGGCGACATTAAAGAACAGACGTGCATTCTCCAGCCCCGCCATCATCGGGAACACGGCCAGGATGATTGGCACCGCGCCGCGTAATCCTACCCAGCTGATAAACACGCGCTCACGCAGATTGAAACCGCGGAAGGGGAGCAATCCAGCAAATACCGAAAGGGGACGGGCGAAGAATATCATCCATGCCGACAAAATTAGCGCCGGAATGGCAATAGGCAGCAGATCGCTTGGGTTAACCAATAGCCCCAGCACCAGGAACATGGCGATTTGCGCCAGCCAGGCGAGGCCGTCGAAATTTTGCAGGATGCCGTAGCGGTTGCGAATCGGCCGATTACCCAGCAGAAAACCGCACAGATAAACAGCCAGAATACCGCTGCCTTCCAGCGCCGTGGTTAAAGCAAAAATTAAAATACCGCCGCTTAATGCCAGCAATGGATATAATCCGGCAGGCAGGGCGATGCGATTAATCATTTGCAGCAGTAAATAACCACCGCCAAGTCCGATGACAATCCCGAGGCCAAATTGCTGCAGAATATCGACCACGAACATCCAACTGACACTGCTTTCATGTTGCTGGATCATCGCAATCAGGGTAATCGTCAGAAAGACCGCCATTGGATCATTACTGCCGGATTCAATTTCCAGCGTCGAGCCAACACGTTCGTTAAGCCCCTTACCACCCAGCAGAGAAAAGACCGCTGCAGCATCGGTAGAGCCGACGATAGCGCCGATTAATAAGCCTTCAATCAAATCAAGATTAAACAGCCACGCCGCCATCATGCCGGTTAAACCAGAGGTGATAAGCACGCCCAGCGTCGCCAGCGACAGTGCCGGTCCTAACGCCACACGAAAGGAACTGGCCTGAGTGCGCATCCCGCCGTCGAGCAAAATAATCGCCAGTGCCAGGTTACTTACCATGTAGGCGAAGGGGTAATTATCAAACGGGATACCGCCGACGCCATCGACTCCTGCCAGCATGCCGATCGCCAGAAAAATAACCAGAATAGGAATGCCAAGACGGGAAGAAAATGAACTAAGTAATATACTGCTGGTGACAAGGATGGATCCTAAGATGAAAAGGCTAATTATTGTTGTGGCATCCAACGGTCGGTTACTCCTGATTACGCTGTCTCTTATATAAACCCTACCATATTAGCGGCAGAGACAGCGTTTTACTTAGCCCTGAAGCGTGATTTTTTTACATTTTAAGAACAGGATGACCGCTAATCGTCAACTGAGTGCCTTCCCGGGTGTTATTCAGAATGGCATGTGCGCCCAACGGCAGCGTAACCGTGCGTTGTTCATGACCAAAATCGAGGCCGGTAATGAGTGGAATCGACAGGCGGGAACGCAAAAACGCGGACACTGACTCCAGGTTGTAACCTGCGTCATAATCATTGGGCGTGCTGCCGCTAAAGCTACCGAGAATAATCGCCTTCTGACGTGGCAAAATTCCCGCATGATAGAGCTGCAACAGCATACGTTCGACGCGGAAAGGGTGCTCGTTAATATCTTCCAGTACCAGGATACCGTTCTCAATTTTTGGCATCCACGGTGTACCAATCAGTGAAATCAGCATCGCAAGATTGCCTCCCCACAACGTGCCTTCGGTCTGACATGTCGGGCCTTCCCCTTGCCATTCAATGGTGAAGGTTTTATTGCGTAACGCCAGCCAGAAATGGTGCTCGGTAAAGGCGTTCAGTTCATCCGCACCAAAGTTTGCTACCAGCATGGGGCCGCTAAAGGTGATGACATTGCCTTGCGCCAGAAGACCGCACTGAATGGCGGTAAAATCGCTATGTCCGCAAATGAGTAACGGGTCATGTTGTTGGCGAGCCACCAGTGCCTGCCAGTCAATATCTGCCAGTAAACGACTGGCACCGTAACCGCCGCGTACAGCCAGCACGATGGTGTTGGGTGTAGTCAGTCTGGCAAGGGAATTGAGATCTTCCAGACGCTCCGTTTCCGTACCCGCAAAACGCTCACAACGACGGGCAATAACCTCGACGTTATTGACTTGATGCCCCGCGTCGGTAAGGCGCTGGATACCACGCAGCGCGGCGTGCTGTTTAATGCTGTAACCCGATGGGGCAATTAAGTGAAACAGAGACATGGCAATTCCTTGCTGACAACAGAAACGAAATGTATATCATGCCGCTTAGGTGTGCCGTTGTCACCTCAACGGCGATTCCAGGCTATAAGGATAGAAGAAGTGAAATTGAGATGGTTTGCCTTTTTGATTGTGTTATTAGCGGGTTGTTCATCAAAGCATGACTATACGAACCCGCCGTGGAACGCGAAAGTTCCGGTGCAACGTGCGATGCAGTGGATGCCAATAAGCCAGAAAGCCGGTGCAGCCTGGGGCGTCGATCCACAATTGATCACGGCGATTATCGCTATCGAATCGGGTGGTAATCCGAACGCGGTGAGTAAATCGAATGCCATTGGTTTGATGCAGTTAAAAGCTTCAACCTCCGGACGTGATGTTTATCGCCGTATGGGCTGGAGTGGTGAGCCGACGACCAGCGAGCTGAAAAATCCAGAGCGTAATATTTCAATGGGGGCGGCTTACCTGAATATTCTGGAAACCGGCCCGCTGGCAGGCATTGAAGATCCGAAGGTACTGCAATATGCGCTGGTGGTGTCATACGCTAACGGGGCAGGTGCGCTGCTACGGACTTTCTCGTCAGATCGGAAAAAGGCGATCAGCAAAATCAACGATTTGGATGCTGACGAGTTCCTCGATCACGTAGCGCGCAATCATCCTGCGCCGCAGGCTCCGCGCTATATCTACAAACTTGAGCAGGCACTGGACGCGATGTAAATCAGTCGCGTACTTTGTCCGCTTTCTCCCGGGCTTCCCGCTCGAGAGAGAAAATAATCCGTTGTAATTGCCGCTCCACCGTCGGGCTGACGTTAAGAAAACGGAAGCTCAGACGGGGAGTGGTGATGGTTTCATTCTTGCCATCAATCACTTTGCGCTCGCTGATGGAGATTAACTGGGCGTCAAAGTGAAAAACACCCCATTGCCCCATGTTGACTTCAATCTGAGCGAAGCGCATGCCTTCTTGTAATTCGGCAGGCTTTGCTGTTTCCAGTAATGCGCCCATGCCGCCTAACGACAAATCATACAGGCGGAAACGTAACGTACTGTTATCCGCCAGTTTGGTCTGGCAAAAATAAGGCGGATGGAGTGGGGCGGAGATGCGGAAATATCGGCGTCGTTGTACAAACCATAAGGTGGGAGGCGGTACGGTAATAAATGCCGGAAGCTGCAAGTATTCACTCTGCTGTAGTTGTTCAACAGTAAACTCGACTTTCGCACCCTGAGTTTCGGCGGTAATGGTAATATGCTGCGCCTTTAGCACGGCGATGTTGTCTTCGGCTTGACTGCCGAAATCCAGCACCAGTTTATCCGGGGTTATTGCCAGTATTTTGCTGATCAGCTGCCCGCCATTCCAACTGAGACGCAAAGGAATTGCGGCTTTGTGCAAATCGCGTAACACGCCCAGGACGGCTAACGGATTTTGTTTCAGGAACTGCTCATGGTAATGACTCACGCGGAAAAACTCCTGACTGACAAACTGTCTTTGGTTTATCGGTCACAGTTAACAAAACTTAATACAAATGCGTGAATATTTTTTACATGTTGTTCTTAAATCAGCCGACATACGCCCAGCATCGATCCCGCCCTTGCCTATACTTAGAGCGTTGACGTAAGCATTTCTTGCGTCCGATTCATCGAAACGAGGGCTTGAACATGGGAATTATTGCCTGGATTATTTTTGGCCTGATAGCCGGCATTATCGCCAAGCTAATCATGCCGGGGCGTGATGGTGGTGGATTTTTCCAGACCTGTATTCTCGGGATAGTCGGTGCGGTGGTCGGCGGCTGGCTGGCGACCATGTTTGGCATTGGCGGCTCCATCAGCGGTTTTAATTTGCACAGCTTCCTGGTGGCGGTGGTGGGAGCTATTCTCGTTCTGGGCTTATTCCGCCTGCTGCGAAGAGAATAAGATTTTCATAAGGCGGATAGCGATACAGATGCCGCTATCCGCTTTTCACATCAGAACGTATATTCGGTAATGACTCCAACTTACTGATAGTGTTTTATGTTCAGATAATGCCCGATGACCTTGTCATGCAGCTCCACCGATTTTGAGAACGACAGTGACTTCCGTCCCAGCCTTGCCAGATGTTGTCTCAGATTCAGATTATGTCGCTCAATGCGCTGAGTGTAACGCTTGCTGATAACGTGCAGCTTTCCCTTCAGGCGTGATTCATACAGCGGCCAGCCATCCGTCATCCATACCACGACCTCAAAGGCCGACAGCAGGCTCAGAAGACGCTCCAGTGTGGCCAGAGTGCGTTCACCGAAGACGTGCGCCACAACCGTCCTCCGTATCCTGTCATACGCGTAAAACAGCCA
>NZ_MIIV01000542.1:0-15697 GCF_001743015.1 Shigella sp. FC1567 | reverse complement strand
TTTCTGGTGCGTACCGGGCTGAGAGGCGGTGTAAGTGAACTGTAGTTGCCATGTTTTACGGCAATGAGAGCAGAGATAGCGCTGATGTCCGGCAGTGCTTTTGCCGTTACGCACCACGCCTTCAGTAGCGGAGCAGGAAGGACATCTGATGGAAATGGAAGCCACGCAAGCACCTTAAAATCACCATCATACACTAAATCAGTAAGTTGGCAGCATTACCAATACGTTGATGAACAATTCCGATGCCCGAAAAACGTCGGCGTTACTATTTCTTGATGGCGATAATTTCAAATATATCAATGATACCTGGGGTCATGCGACGGGCGATAGGGTCTTGATTGAAATCGCAAAACGGTTAGCTGAATTTGGCGGGCTGCGACATAAAGCATACCGCCTGGGCGGCGATGAATTCGCTATGGTGCTCTATGATGTACAGTCGGAATCTGAAGTGCAACAGATATGCTCAGCACTGACACAAATCTTTAATCTCCCGTTTGATCTTCATAATGGCCATCAGACCACCATGACATTAAGCATTGGTTACGCGATGACCATTGAGCACGCCTCTGCGGAAAAATTACAAGAGCTTGCCGATCACAATATGTATCAGGCCAAACACCAGCGTGCCGAAAAGCTGGTGAGATAACAAGGATATATCGATATGATAAAGCACCTGGTAGCCCCCCTGATTTTCACCTCACTAATACTGACTGGCTGCCAGTCCCCTCAGGGAAAGTTTACTCCTGAGCAAGTCGCCGCTATGCAATCTTATGGATTTACTGAATCCGCCGGCGACTGGTCGCTGGGCTTATCAGATGCCATTCTGTTCGCAAAAAATGACTACAAATTGCTCCCGGAAAGCCAGCAACAGATCCAAACCATGGCAGCCAAATTGGCCTCGACAGGGCTAACACATGCCCGTATGGATGGACACACCGATAACTATGGTGAAGACAGTTACAACGAAGGCTTATCATTGAAACGGGCGAATGTCGTGGCCGATGCATGGGCTATTGGTGGACAAATTCCACGCAGCAATCTCACCACACAGGGTTTAGGAAAAAAATATCCCATAGCCAGTAACAAGACCGCCCAGGGCCGCGCCGAGAACCGCCGCGTCGCAGTGGTGATTACAACCCCTTAAAACACGAGCAAACAGACAAAAAAAGGGCCAGCCAATTGGCCAGCCCTTCTTAACAGGATGTCGCTTAAGCGAAATCTTAGTTAAGACGCTCTTTGATACGAGCAGCCTTACCAGTACGCTCACGCAGGTAGTACAGTTTAGCTTTACGAACAGCACCACGACGTTTGACAGAAATGCTGTCAACTACCGGAGAGTGAGTCTGGAAGACACGCTCAACGCCTTCGCCGTTGGAAATTTTACGAACAGTGAATGCAGAGTGCAGACCGCGGTTACGAATAGCGATAACCACGCCCTCGAATGCCTGCAGACGTTTTTTGGAACCTTCAACAACCCATACTTTCACTTCCACGGTATCACCCGGACGGAAGGAAGGTACGTCCTGCTTCATCTGCTCTTGTTCAAGTTGCTTAATAATGTTGCTCATAATTTAATCTCTTATCCTGGGTAAACTGATATCTCGGGGGCTTACGCCATCCCATCATGTTTATGTTGCTGTTGTGCGTGTTCCGTTTTGAACTCCGCCAGCAACCTTGCTTGCTCTTCAGTCAGAGCCAGGTTTTCCAGAAGTTCAGGTCTTCTAAGCCAGGTACGGCCCAGCGACTGTTTCAAACGCCAGCGACGTATCTCGGCATGGTTGCCCGACAGTAACACTGGCGGAACTTCCATCCCTTCTAACACCTCAGGCCGCGTATAGTGCGGGCAATCCAGCAATCCTTCAGCAAAGGAATCTTCCGTTGCCGAGGCTTCATGTCCCAGTACCCCCGGAATAAACCGGGAAACGGAGTCAATCAGCGTCATTGCTGGTAACTCACCACCACTGAGAACGTAATCGCCGATTGACCATTCTTCGTCAATTTCGGTTTGGATCACGCGCTCATCTATACCTTCGTAGCGACCGCACACCAGAATCAATTTTTGATTCGTTGCCAATTCGCTGACGCCCGCTTGATCAAGCTTGCGTCCCTGTGGTGACAGATAAATCACCTTTGCGCCTTCACCCGCCGCGGCTTTTGCTGCATGAATGGCGTCCCGCAAGGGTTGCACCATCATTAACATCCCCGGTCCGCCGCCGTAAGGACGATCGTCCACGGTACGGTGCCGGTCATGCGTGAAGTCGCGAGGACTCCAGCTCTGGATGCTCAGCAGGCCATTTTTAACTGCCCGGCCAGTTACCCCGTAATCGGTAATTGCGCGGAACATTTCAGGAAACAGGCTAATTATGCCAATCCACATAGCGCCGTCTTTTACCGTTTATCCGGTGGTTTAAAAACCAGGATCCCAATCTACTTCGATTGAACGAGTAGTGAGATCGACTTTCTTGATAACCTGCCCATCGAGGAACGGTACGAGACGTTCCTTGATACCAAACGCATCTTTCAGGTTTGCCTTAATGACGAGAACGTCATTAGATCCGGTTTCCATCATATCGACGACTTTACCGAGATCGTAGCCTTCAGTGGTTACTACCTGGCAGCCCATCAGGTCTTTCCAGTAGTAGTCACCCTCTTCAAGCTGAGGCAACTGCGATGAATCCACGACAATTTCACAATTCGTCAGCAGGTTCGCCGCATCACGATCGTCAACGCCTTTCAGCTTGATGATCATGTCCTGATTGTGGTGCTTCCAGCTTTCCAGCTGGACTTGCTGCCACTGACCCGCCTTCTGGATAAACCAGGGCTGATAGTCAAAAATGCTTTCGGCGTCTTCGGTGGAAGAAAACACTCTGAGCCACCCACGAATACCGTAAGACGAACCCATTTTTCCCAAAACGATGGGATCAACAGGTGCTTGCGCGGTGAGTTGTTTGCTCATCATGACCACCGTGACAGATTAAGCTGCTTTGTTTACTTCTTTGATCAGCGCAGCAACGCGATCAGAAATAGTTGCGCCCTGGCCAACCCAGTGAGCGATGCGATCCAGATCCAGGCGAGTGCCTTCTTCTTTTTCGCTAGCGATTGGGTTGAAGAAACCAACGCGCTCGATGAAGCGACCGTTGCGTGCATTACGGCTGTCAGCGACAACAACCTGGTAGAACGGACGCTTTTTAGCGCCGTGACGTGCTAAACGAATAGTTACCATAACATCCTCTTGTGTGAATAAAACAACCGGACCCCATCGAGGAACGGAGTCCGGTGTCATATTAAAAGCCCGAAAATTTTACTGATTTCTGGAGAAAATGCAATCAGCAGTTAATAACTCTGTCGCATAAGGTCATTTAGCGACCAGGAAATCCCGGCGGCATCATCCCCTTCATGCTTCTCATCATCTTCGCCATTCCGCCCTTCTTCATTTTCTTCATCATGCGCTGCATGTCGTCGAACTGTTTCAGAAGACGGTTAACGTCCTGCACCTGCATACCGCAACCGGCAGCAATACGGCGTTTACGCGAACCTTTGATGATTTCTGGCTTAGCGCGCTCTTTCATCGTCATCGAGTTGATGATGGCTTCCATACGCACCAGCACTTTATCGTCCATCTGTGACTTGACGTTATCCGGGATCTGCCCCATGCCCGGCAGCTTGCCCATCAGGCTGGCCATGCCGCCCATATTTTTCATCTGGCGCAGCTGCTCAAGAAAGTCGTTGAGATCGAAGCCGTCACCTTTTTTCAGCTTGCTGGCTAATTTCTCTGCCTGCGCGCGGTCAACTTTGCTTTCGATATCTTCGATCAGCGACAGTACGTCGCCCATGCCGAGAATACGCGACGCGATGCGGTCCGGATGGAACGGCTCCAGCGCCTCAGTTTTCTCGCCAACACCGAGGAACTTGATCGGTTTGCCAGTGATGTGACGAATAGAGAGCGCCGCACCGCCGCGGGCATCGCCGTCCACTTTGGTCAACACTACGCCGGTAAGCGGTAACGCTTCATTGAATGCTTTTGCCGTATTGGCCGCATCCTGACCGGTCATGGCGTCAACCACAAACAGGGTTTCAACCGGGTTAATCGACGCATGGACTTGTTTGATCTCGTCCATCATCGCTTCGTCAACGTGCAGACGACCAGCGGTATCCACCAGCAGCACGTCGTAGAATTTCAGTTTGGCTTCTTTCAGCGCCGCGTTAACGATATCTACCGGCTTCTGACCAACATCAGAAGGGAAGAAATCAACGCCCACCTGCTCTGCCAGCGTCTCAAGCTGTTTGATTGCCGCCGGGCGATAAACGTCGGCAGAAACCACCAGCACTTTCTTCTTGTGCTTCTCGCGCAGGAACTTACCGAGTTTACCAACGCTGGTTGTTTTACCGGCACCTTGCAGGCCCGCCATCAGCACGACCGCAGGCGGTTGCGCCGCCAGGTTCAGGGTCTGGTTCTCTTCGCCCATCGCCGCAACCAGTTCGTTACGGACGATTTTGACGAACTCCTGCCCCGGCGTCAGGCTCTTATTAACTTCATGACCAACCGCTTTCTCTTTTACGCGATTGATAAACTCACGCACTACCGGCAGAGCGACATCCGCCTCCAGCAGCGCCATGCGCACTTCGCGCAGCGTATCTTTTACGTTGTCTTCAGTTAGGCGTCCACGGCCACTGATATTGCGCAGCGTGCGCGACAAACGATCGGTTAAATTATCAAACATTGTCTCTCGCCTGGGGTGGAAACGGTTGGCCGCAATCGCGACACATCATCAGTATTTTGCCGCAGTATAACATGAAGGCGTCTTTGTTGTTATGCAACGGTTGGAGCAGCGTTCACCTGACGCTATACTGCTTCTCTTTCTTATTGCTCAAACTGTTGACATCACTATGCCCGTTTTTGCTCTGCTCGCGCTTGTCGCCTACTCCGTCAGTCTTGCGCTGATTGTTCCCGGTCTGCTGCAAAAAAACGGCGGCTGGCGGCGCATGGCTATTATTTCTGCGGTCATTGCGCTGGTCTGCCACGCAATCGCTCTGGAAGCCCGCATCCTGCCCGACGGTGATAGCGGACAAAACCTCAGCCTGCTGAACGTTGGTTCATTGGTCAGTTTGATGATCTGTACGGTAATGACCATTGTGGCTTCTCGCAATCGTGGCTGGTTGCTGCTACCCATTGTCTATGCCTTTGCGCTTATCAACCTGGCGCTGGCGACCTTCATGCCCAATGAATACATCACCCATCTGGAAGCAACGCCTGGGATGCTGGTGCACATTGGCTTATCGCTCTTTTCCTATGCCACGCTAATTATCGCCGCCCTGTACGCGCTGCAACTGGCGTGGATTGATTACCAACTGAAGAACAAGAAGCTGGCATTTAACCAGGAAATGCCGCCATTGATGAGTATCGAGCGTAAAATGTTCCACATCACGCAGATTGGCGTGGTGCTGCTAACGCTCACGCTTTGCACTGGCCTGTTCTACATGCACAACCTATTTAGCATGGAAAATATCGACAAGGCTGTGCTCTCTATCGTGGCGTGGTTTGTCTATATTGTGCTGCTGTGGGGACATTACCATGAAGGATGGCGTGGACGCCGCGTCGTCTGGTTTAACGTTGCGGGCGCGGTAATTCTGACACTGGCCTACTTCGGCAGCCGAATTGTCCAGCAGTTAATCAGCTAAACCCAGAAAAGGAGTTTCCCCTGGAACACATTTCTACTACTACGTTGATCATTATTCTGATCATCATGGTGGTCATTTCAGCCTATTTTTCCGGGTCCGAAACCGGAATGATGACCCTCAACCGCTATCGTCTGCGACATATGGCGAAACAGGGTAATCGCTCGGCCAAACGCGTCGAAAAATTGCTGCGTAAGCCAGACCGCCTGATAAGCCTGGTGTTAATCGGCAATAACCTGGTCAATATTCTTGCCTCCGCGCTCGGCACTATTGTTGGGATGCGTTTGTACGGCGATGCGGGCGTGGCAATTGCGACTGGTGTGCTGACTTTTGTCGTACTGGTATTTGCTGAGGTATTGCCGAAAACCATTGCCGCGCTGTACCCGGAAAAAGTCGCTTATCCGAGTAGTTTTCTGCTGGCTCCGCTGCAAATTTTGATGATGCCGCTGGTCTGGTTGCTGAATGCTATCACCCGTATGCTGATGCGCATGATGGGTATCAAAACCGATATCGTGGTTAGCGGCTCTTTGAGCAAAGAAGAGTTGCGCACTATCGTGCACGAATCACGCTCACAAATTTCCCGTCGCAATCAGGATATGCTGCTGTCGGTGCTCGATCTGGAAAAAATGACCGTTGATGACATCATGGTGCCGCGCAGTGAAATTATCGGTATTGATATCAACGATGACTGGAAATCGATTCTGCGCCAACTCTCCCACTCACCTCACGGGCGCATCGTGCTCTACCGTGATTCGCTGGACGACGCCATCAGTATGCTGCGAGTACGTGAAGCCTGGCGATTGATGTCGGAGAAAAAAGAGTTCACCAAAGAAACCATGCTGCGCGCCGCGGACGAGATCTATTTTGTGCCGGAAGGTACGCCGCTCAGCACGCAGTTGGTAAAGTTTCAGCGCAACAAAAAGAAAGTCGGCCTGGTCGTCAACGAGTATGGAGACATTCAGGGGCTGGTGACGGTTGAAGATATTCTGGAAGAGATTGTCGGCGATTTCACTACGTCGATGTCGCCAACACTTGCCGAAGAGGTCACGCCGCAAAACGACGGTTCGGTGATTATCGATGGCACCGCCAACGTGCGGGAAATCAACAAAGCCTTTAACTGGCATCTACCGGAAGATGATGCCCGCACGGTTAATGGCGTCATTCTTGAGGCACTGGAAGAGATCCCTGTCGCAGGCACCCGCGTGCGTATTGGCGAGTACGATATAGATATTCTCGACGTACAGGACAATATGATTAAGCAGGTAAAAGTTTTTCCTGTGAAACCGCTGCGCGAGAGTGTGGCGGAGTAACGAAAACGGCCCTGCATTCGCATGCAGGCGTGAATTATTACGAAAACAGAAATTACGCTTTTGCTTTCGCTACAGTTACCATCGCCGCACGAATCGTACGACCATTCAGCGTATAACCCTTCTGCATAATGCCCAGTACGTTACCTGGCGCAACGTCATCAGATTCCACCATTGCGATAGCCTGATGCACATTCGGGTCCAGCGGCACGTTAGTTTCGGCGATCACTTCAACACCAAACTTACGCACAACATCCAGCATCGACTTCAGCGTCAGCTCAATGCCTTCAACCATCGCAGACATATCCGGGTTAGCTTTATCAGCCACTTCCAGCGCACGATCCAGGCTATCAATCACCGGCAGCAATTCGTTGATGAATTTCTCCAGCGCAAATTTGTGGGCTTTTTCAATATCCAGTTCAGTACGTCGACGCAGGTTTTCCATTTCGGCTTTTACACGCAAAATGCCGTCACGTTCACGGGTCTGGGCTTCAGCCAGCTGAGCTTCGAGATTCGCAATTTTTTCATCGCGCGGATCCACCTGCTCAGCAGAAGCTTCTGGCTCAACTGCCTCAATCTCTTCGTGCTGATCCATGATAATTTCTTCCGGGGCTTGCCCCTCAGGCGTTTTCTGTTCTTTACTACTCATGAATTTCTCCGCGTTTTTTTCGCATTCATCTCGCTAACTTCGCTTATTATGGGGATCAGTTTCAGGGTTTCAAGGGAAGCACTCACATTGTCATCAATCTTCGCAACAAGGACCTCGGAAAAATGAATAATCATTTCAAGTGTATTGGCATTGTGGGACACCCACGGCACCCCACTGCACTGACAACACATGAAATGCTCTACCGCTGGCTGTGCAAAAAAGGTTACGAGGTCATCGTTGAGCAACAAATCGCTCACGAACTGCAACTGAAGAATGTGAAAACTGGCACGCTCGCGGAGATTGGGCAACTAGCTGATCTCGCGGTAGTCGTTGGTGGCGACGGTAATATGCTGGGCGCGGCACGCACACTCGCCCGTTACGATATTAAAGTTATTGGAATCAACCGTGGCAACCTGGGTTTCCTGACTGACCTTGACCCCGATAACGCCCAGCAACAGTTAGCCGATGTACTGGAAGGCCACTACATCAGCGAGAAACGTTTTTTGCTGGAAGCGCAAGTCTGTCAGCAAGATTGCCAGAAACGCATCAGCACCGCGATAAATGAAGTGGTGCTTCATCCAGGCAAAGTGGCACATATGATTGAGTTCGAAGTGTATATCGACGAGATCTTTGCGTTTTCTCAGCGATCTGATGGACTAATTATTTCGACGCCAACAGGCTCCACCGCCTATTCCCTCTCTGCAGGCGGTCCTATTCTGACCCCCTCTCTGGATGCGATTACCCTGGTGCCCATGTTCCCGCATACGTTGTCAGCACGACCACTGGTCATAAACAGCAGCAGCACGATCCGTCTGCGTTTTTCGCATCGCCGTAACGACCTGGAAATCAGTTGCGACAGCCAGATAGCACTGCCGATTCAGGAAGGTGAAGATGTCCTGATTCGTCGCTGTGATTACCATCTGAATCTGATTCATCCGAAAGATTACAGTTATTTCAACACATTAAGCACCAAGCTCGGCTGGTCAAAAAAATTATTCTAATTTTACGCCAGCCTCTTTACTGTATATAAAACCAGTTTATACTGTACGCAATAACAGTAATGGTTTTTCATACAGGAAAACGACTATGTTGGCACAACTGACCATCAGCAACTTTGCTATCGTTCGTGAGCTTGAGATTGATTTTCATAGCGGCATGACCGTAATAACTGGCGAGACCGGCGCGGGTAAATCTATTGCAATAGATGCCCTCGGTCTTTGTCTCGGTGGTCGCGCTGAAGCCGACATGGTGCGTACCGGCGCTGCTCGCGCTGACCTGTGCGCCCGTTTTTCTCTGAAAGATACGCCAGCGGCTCTGCGCTGGCTGGAAGAAAATCAGCTTGAAGACGGGCATGAATGTTTGCTTCGTCGCGTAATCAGCAGCGATGGTCGCTCCCGTGGTTTCATCAACGGTACAGCTGTTCCTCTGTCACAACTGCGCGAACTGGGTCAGTTGCTGATTCAGATCCATGGTCAGCACGCTCATCAATTACTCACCAAACCTGAGCACCAAAAATTCCTGCTTGATGGCTATGCCAATGAAACCTCTCTACTGCAGGAAATGACCGCACGTTATCAGTTGTGGCATCAAAGCTGCCGTGACCTCGCGCATCATCAACAGTTAAGTCAGGAACGCGCCGCCCGTGCGGAACTGCTGCAATACCAATTAAAAGAACTTAACGAATTTAATCCGCAGCCCGGAGAGTTTGAACAAATCGACGAAGAGTACAAACGTCTGGCGAACAGCGGTCAATTGCTGACCACCAGCCAGAATGCATTGGCATTAATGGCCTACGGTGAAGACGCAAACCTGCAAAGTCAGCTTTACACGGCTAAACAACTGGTGAGCGAATTGATTGGCATGGACAGCAAACTGTCCGGCGTACTTGATATGCTGGAAGAAGCTACCATCCAGATTGCTGAAGCCAGCGATGAACTGCGCCACTACTGCGATCGTCTGGATCTCGATCCCAACCGACTATTTGAACTTGAACAGCGCATCTCAAAACAGATTTCGCTGGCACGTAAACATCACGTCAGCCCTGAGGCATTGCCACAGTATTACCAGTCGCTACTGGAAGAACAGCAGCAACTGGACGATCAGGCCGACTCACAAGAAACGCTTGCGCTGGCGGTAACGAAACATCATCAGCAGGCACTGGAAATCGCGCGCGCATTACACCAACAACGCCAGCAATATGCAGAAGAACTTGCACAGCTGATCACCGACAGTATGCATGCGCTCTCAATGCCGCATGGGCAGTTTACGATCGATGTTAAATTTGACGAGCATCACCTGGGCGCTGACGGTGCCGATCGTATTGAGTTTCGGGTAACCACCAACCCAGGTCAGCCAATGCAGCCTATTGCCAAAGTCGCATCCGGTGGTGAATTGTCCCGCATCGCACTGGCAACCCAGGTCATCACGGCGCGTAAAATGGAAACCCCGGCACTGATTTTTGATGAAGTGGATGTAGGGATTAGCGGTCCAACAGCGGCAGTTGTCGGCAAACTGCTGCGTCAACTCGGCGAATCAACTCAGGTGATGTGTGTTACCCACCTGCCACAAGTCGCGGGATGTGGTCATCAACACTATTTTGTCAGCAAAGAAACCGATGGTGCGATGACAGAAACGCATATGCAATCCCTGAATAAAAAAGCGCGGTTACAAGAGCTGGCGCGCCTGCTTGGTGGCAGTGAAGTCACACGTAATACACTGGCGAATGCGAAAGAACTGCTTGCAGCGTAAACTTTTTTCCTGCTTCACGGTCAGAGTAAACAGCAAAACGCCGTAAGACCGGAAAGCAAAAGGTTTTAAAGTGATGAAAGGTCTATTATCATCGGCATATTACAGATGAGCCACGTACTGCTAGGGCCCGAAAAGGAATCAAATCACTATGCGCTGTAAAACGCTGACTGCTGCAGCAGCAGTACTATTGATGTTGACCGCAGGCTGTTCCACTCTGGAGCGAGTGGTTTACCGTCCTGACATCAACCAGGGGAACTATCTGACCGCTAACGACGTATCCAAAATACGTGTTGGCATGACGCAACAACAAGTTGCGTACGCATTGGGTACACCGCTGATGTCCGATCCATTTGGTACGAATACCTGGTTCTATGTCTTCCGCCAGCAACCAGGTCATGAAGGTGTAACGCAGCAAACGCTGACGCTGACCTTTAACAGTAGCGGTGTGTTGACCAATATTGATAACAAACCTGCGCTGAGTGGTAACTAATAATAAAGTTGCTCTCAAAGACGTTAAAAAAGGTGCTCAATGAGCACCTTTTTTCTGTCTGTTATTTATTCGCTGATTTTTCTGCTCGTTGCCTGCGAAGCTCTTTCGGATCGGCAATGAGAGGGCGATAAATCTCCACCCGATCGCCATCATGCACACTATCGCTTAGTTTTGCCGGACGGCTGTAAATGCCGACTTTGTTTTTAGTTAAATCGATATCGGTACGCAATTCCAGCAAGCCACTGGCGCGAATAGCTTCTTCAACCGTCGCGCCCTCCTGCAGCGTCACGCGCTGCAGGTACTGCTTCTCAGGTAGCGCATAAGCCACCTCAACGGCAATTTTACCTGGCACTGTAAACCTCTTTCGCACGAACCGTAAAAGCCTGGACCATATTAGACGCCAGCTCTTTAAACACGCGACCAAAGGCGAGTTCAATCAACTTATTGGTAAACTCAAAGTCGAGATGAAACTCGATACGACACGCCTCCTGGCTCAGCGGCGTAAACTTCCATCCACCAATCAATTTCTTGAACGGCCCATCCACCAGATTCATAAGAATACTTTGGTTACTGGTCAACTGGTTGCGGGTAGTAAACGTTTTGCTGATCCCAGCCTTAGAGACATCTACCGCCGCAGTCATCTGCCCAGGAGTGGACTCCAGAATCCGACTTCCGGTACAACCCGGCAAAAACTGAGGATAAGACTGAACGTCATTCACTAACTGATACATTTGCTCCGCGCTGTAGGGTACCAGTGCGGTCCGGCTAATCTGAGGCATAACTATTTCCATCAACAAAAATCCAACAAATAATATCATTTATCCTGCTGTAAAAAAAACGCTATCCCGGCGCTGGGTAACATCGGGTTCATGCTAAGATAGAGCCTTGTCCCCCGCAGGATTGATATGGGGTGTTTTCGATTTCAGATTACCGATGATTCACGACGCTTATGACGAAGAAAAAAGCACATAAACCTGGTTCAGCGACCATCGCGCTTAACAAGCGCGCCCGTCACGAATACTTTATCGAAGAAGAGTTCGAAGCGGGACTTGCCCTGCAAGGCTGGGAAGTTAAATCCCTGCGCGCAGGAAAAGCCAATATCAGCGACAGCTACGTCCTTCTGCGTGACGGAGAGGCATTTCTGTTTGGCGCTAACATCACGCCAATGGCCGTGGCCTCCACGCATGTGGTGTGCGATCCTACCCGTACCCGCAAGTTACTTCTCAACCAGCGCGAACTGGACTCATTGTACGGTCGCGTCAATCGAGAAGGCTATACCGTAGTGGCGCTCTCCCTGTACTGGAAAAATGCCTGGTGCAAAGTGAAAATCGGCGTCGCCAAAGGTAAAAAACAGCACGATAAACGTTCAGATATCAAAGAACGCGAATGGCAGGTGGATAAAGCACGTATCATGAAAAACGCCCACCGTTAAACCTGCACTCCAATTATTGACCAGTTCCTCACCGCGCCTCCCTCTCCGGCGGCGCGAATGAACATCTTATTGGCTATCACATCCGACACAAATGTTGCCATCCCATTGCTTAATCGAATAAAAATCAGGCTACATGGGTGCTAAATCTTTAACGATAACGCCATTGAGGCTGGTCATGGCGCTCATAAATCTGGTATACTTGCCGTTACACATTGGGGCTGATTCTGGATTCGACGGGATTTGCGAAACCCAAGGTGCATGCCGAGGGGCGGTTGGCCTCGTAAAAAGCCGCAAAAAATAGTCGCAAACGACGAAAACTACGCTTTAGCAGCTTAATAACCTGCTTAGAGCCCTCTCTCCCTAGCCTCCGCTCTTAGGACGGGGATCAAGAGAGGTCAAACCCAAAAGAGATCGCGTGGAAGCCCTGCCTGGGGTTGAAGCGTTAAAACTTAATCAGGCTAGTTTGTTAGTGGCGTGTCCGTCCGCAGCTGGCAAGCGAATGTAAAGACTGACTAAGCATGTAGTACCGAGGACGTAGGAATTTCGGACGCGGGTTCAACTCCCGCCAGCTCCACCAATCATGATTGGACGGTATAAGGACAACACCAATAAAAACAGGAGGTTAGCAGTCTCAGCAGGACACCGACCAGACGGTGAAGAGACATAAAAGGATACGCAAAGGAGCCGCGGCTCCTGGTGACATGAAAGCCCACAGATGTGGGCTTTTTCGTTGATGGTCAGAACGACCAGTTCACACCAGCTACCCCGTTCCACGGGGATTCCACACCGGCACCATGGCTATACCCCACCCCAAGATGCCCGCTTAACGTACTGCTGAATGAGGCTTTAATACCTGCCTGGTATATTCCACGTCTGCCCGACAAATCATTGACGAAATTACCGTCACTATTCACTTTCACCCGGTTATCATCGACAAATTCTTTGCGCACAGCCGCCTTCAGCCACGGCTCAACTTCCATACCGTTCCCCAGACGCATGTTGTAACTCAGCGTTGCACCCAGTTCACGATATAAACCTGCGGGTATCGACTGATTTCGATTCCATGCCATTGGATAAATGATATTCAGGGTTATCAGCGGTGAACCCCCGTTAACGATGCATACGGCGTCAGGTTCCAGTTACCATCGGTAAATCGCATCCCGGTTTCAATGTGACCGCCCAGCCCGTTGCTGCGATAACTGCCGTTGGTGGCTCCACCGCTGCCAACCGTGGAGTCGCGAGCTTCGGTACCTGCTAATACCAATAAATTACCGCCATTTTCCAGCAACATATTGGTCGCTAAATTGCCGGAAATGGAAAAAGTGCCGTACTGGTGAGTACCGCTGATTTCAATACCGTTAGCCGTGCTCGTCTGGAGAGCGGCACCGCTGTTCTGGACGATATCTGTCGCTTTGCCATTATCGTTAACTGTCAGCGTACCGCCTTCATTGATCTTTGTTTTTATTGCCTCTCCGTTAGCTGAAACTGTTTGTATTCCGCCGTCGTTAATCGTTGTCTCATTCGCCACCCCCTCGACGATTTGTTCGCCGCCGGTGAGCGTCGTGCCTGTCGCAGTGGCTTTTGTTTTGACGATCTCCCGTCCGCCCGTATTGACCTGTGTTTTGTCAGAAGAGGTGTCTGACTCCACGGTTAACACGCCGCCATTTGCCAGCAGGATATTGTTCGCCGCACCCTGCTCGATGCTGAACGCGACGCCATCCGCGCGTGTTCCTGTGACCCGCGTCGCCCTGGTGGTTGCAACCAAAGCGCCCTGGCTACTCTGCTGTATCCCCGTTGCGCTGCCTTTCTCCCGCACATCGAGTGTGCCGCCGTCATTAAGCACCGAGTTTTCAGCCAGACCGCCCTCATTAACTACCTGTGAACCCCCATTAATAATGGAACCTTCCGCTGTCCCGTTTGCCATAATTTGTTGTAGGCCAGAGACGATATCGGTATTGATTGCCTTACCATAATTCTGAACGGTTTGCGTGCCACCATTGATGTGTGTTTTCTCTGTTGACCCACCATCAACAATTTGTTCACCACTTTCGATATTTGCCTCAGTGGCTAATCCATATACCGTTTGCTTGCCACCTTTGATATTTGCTTTATCAGAAGTGGCACTGGCATATATTGTTTGGGTGCCAGCACTATTGAGTACAGTGCCAACATCTTTTCCATAAACATCCATTTTGCCGTTGGCATTAATAATCGTATCAACTGCCCGGGAACCAGTGACGACTGTTAATGAGCCAGCGTTTTCCAGCACTACATTTTTAGCTTCTGAATTCCTGATGTAGAAAGCATCACCATAACTGTTGGTTCCTTTGATAAGGGTTCCGGAAGTTGTGGAAGCAATTAATGCGCCGCCGGATTGTTGCTCAACATGCTTAGCCTCACCACCGTCCTGAACCTCCAGAACGCCACCATTATTAAGTCTGGTGGTATCTGTTTTAGCCTCCTTCTGGACAATCAGCTTACCGCCAGCATCAACGGTAGTATTTTTCGCCGAGGTTTTAGCCACTACCGTCAGTTCGCCGGTATTTTCCAGCACAACATAATTAGCCTCCCCTCCGGGTAATAGTGAAGTGAGAGAGCTTGTTGTATCCTTCGATATCAGTCCCTGCGCCCGTGTTGGCAACTAAAGCACTGCCCGTCTCCTGGTTAACCCCATGTGCTATACCGCCGGTATAGACAATCAGCGAGCCTCCGGCGCTAATATTGCTGCCAGTTGCCGTACCATCTTTCTCAACAACCTGCCGGCTCCCGGTGGAAATATTTGTCGTGTCAGCTTTCCCGCCGCTCTTGATATTTTGTGTTCCGCTGTTGATATTGGTACCCGTGGCAATACCATGATTATTAATATTCTGTGTACCACCATTGATTATGGTATTGGTCGCGTTTCCGGTAACATCCATTACCCCGCCGTTATCTATTCGGGTCGCATCAGCTTTAGCATTCGTTAAAACTGACATTGTTCCTTTATCTTTAATAATCGTCTTATTTGCCGAACCATATGCGTTTATGTCTAAATGACCACCGTTTTCGGTAATGACTCCAACTTACTGATAGTGTTTTATGTTCAGATAATGCCCGATGACCTTGTCATGCAGCTCCACCGATTTTGAGAACGACAGTGACTTCCGTCCCAGCCTTGCCAGATGTTGTCTCAGATTCAGATTATGTCGCTCAATGCGCTGAGTGTAACGCTTGCTGATAACGTGCAGCTTTCCCTTCAGGCGTGATTCATACAGCGGCCAGCCATCCGTCATCCATACCACGACCTCAAAGGCCGGCAGCAGGCTCAGAAGACGCTCCAGTGTGGCCAGAGTGCGTTCACCGAAGACGTGCGCCACAACCGTCCTCCGTATCCTGTCATACGCGTAAAACAGCCA
>NZ_MIIV01000541.1:0-15728 GCF_001743015.1 Shigella sp. FC1567 | reverse complement strand
TTTTTTAAGTGACGTAAAACCGTGTTGAGGCCAACGCCCATAATGCGTGCACTGGCGCGACATCCGACGCCATTCATGGCCATATCAATGATTTTCTGGTGCGTACCGGGCTGAGAGGCGGTGTAAGTGAACTGTAGTTGCCATGTTTTACGGCAATGAGAGCAGAGATAGCGCTGATGTCCGGCAGTGCTTTTGCCGTTACGCACCACGCCTTCAGTAGCGGAGCAGGAAGGACATCTGATGGAAATGGAAGCCACGCAAGCACCTTAAAATCACCATCATACACTAAATCAGTAAGTTGGCAGCATTACCACTCAATTGAAAACAAATAAAAATCAAGTTAGGTTTTTAATGAACATTCTTTCAATTAACTCAATAGATTGGACATTAAAACCTAATAACTGCCTTTTCGCATAGATGGTATAAATACCTTTTCGACTGACGCGATCACTCAAGCCGTAATGGTGAATACGGGCAATGCGCTGCACCCTACCTTCAAACTGTACGCTGGCAGAATCGGCGCTGGCTGCAGTTTTCAGGTATTTTGTGGTGCGCAGCTTTGTAAACATCTGACGTTTGATGCACCCCTTTTTGCTGCGTGCTGTTACCCTGCGCGGCTCATAACTGCTGCCATCAGGATTGCGCTGCATCCTGATGTTCTGCTGCTGTGTCCGGCGCAGTTCCTGCGCCAGCTGGCGCATCATGCGGCTTCTTGCGGCTGGCTCCAGATTCGCCAATAATGCACTCAGCCAGTCGTCCACCTTCTGCAATTCAGCCACGTTTCACCGTCCACATTTCTTCAGGTTCATCAGGTTCCGCTACCGCTTCAACGTTCGACACACTGCCGTCAGTGCTGACCAGCACACGCTCCGTCAGTTGCAGGTTAAGGCTGATATCACAGACATCGTTGCGCAGAATATCCACCTCAAAGGTGAATAGCTTTTCCCGTAACGCCGGGTTATTGATCGCATCGGGCTGGTTATCCCGCAGCCACAGCAAAACCGGGGCCATCAGCAGATTCTGGTCGCCGCTGAAATCTTCAATCACCACGTTCAGGGTGTAGCGGTACTCCCATGACATGGAGCTAGCCCCGGAGGCAACCAGCGAACCGTTATCCACAAACAGATGCAGTTTGTCCGGGTTATTACGGACATAAGGCACTGCTTTATTGAGGGCGTGGCGCAGGGATTGTGGTTTGTTCACTGTTTCGCTCCTGACACGCAATAATCATGTCCACTTTGTCTGCACAGACCGCCCAGGCGGCCTCCGTTTCATCCAGCAACGCATTCAGATCACCGTTAGTGCGCGGCGCTGCCTGCTCCAGCCGACACGGCGTCACTCGCGGACAACCACTGACGGTAAGCTGCACCTCCGGTGAGTGCCGGACGTTCCCGCAGCCGGATAATGTCAGCAGGCAAAGGAGTATCAGCCCAGCGACGTAAATCCTCGTTCTCACGTTTCAGTTCCTCAATCCGGCGTTGTCGTTGTCTCAGCAGTACACTGGTCTGTTCTGCTTCGGCATAGAGCCGCGCCTGCTCCCGGTTATTGGTTTCAGTCAGAATGGACAGGCTGATAAGCTGGCTGTTGCTCTTTGCCAGTGCCTGGCTTTTGCTCTGCAGCTCGTCTGCCTGCGTGCTGATGGTCTGGCTGGCATCAGCCAGCCGCCACGTCTGCCAGCCCAGCGCCGCCAATAATAACGCCAGCACAACCAGCAGCAACCGGTTCATGCGGCTACCTGTTGCGCCATCTGATTATGGGTGATCCAGAAGGCAATAACGGTCAGCAGATAAAAGACCAGGGTAATGGCCCACCCCGTCCAGGCGAGACTGACGACAATCAGCAATCGTATCACCCAGCTGATAAATACGTTTTCTTTTCGGGTAATTGTCTTCAGTAAAGATGCCCTCAACTCCTGCCAGAGCGGGCCATTCTTAATTAACGAAGCCAGTGCTACCGGAATTACCGCCCATGTCAGTAAACAGGCTACCCAAACGCCGGACGCTGCCAGTACCGGAAAAATCCCCTGCGGATACACCATTGCTGCGATTAACAGCGCCATCCATAACATCAGAAACAGCCCGCTGATTAATTTCTTTTTCATTTCAGTTTGCTCCCTGTAAACACCAGGCCATCTCCCGCGCACGGCGGTTATCCAGCCCCTGATTAAAAACACCTTTCACATAAACCCAGCGCGGCAACTGTCGGCACGCATCCGCCCAGCGCCGCTGATTGAGCAATTTCACCAGCGTGGAACTGCAGGCATTGCCCGTACCCACGTTGAAGGCAAACGACACCGCAGCGTCATACACCTTCTGCGGCGGCTGTTGCTTCACACACTTTTCCAGCGCCCGCTCCACACGCAGCACGTTGGAGATCAGCCCTTCTGCTGCCTGTCGCTCCGTAATGGTTTTGCCGGGAATGACGCCCGACGTATTACCAATACCGTCGGTCCAGACACCCGCGCTGCACTGATACGGCTGCAGACGACAACCTTCGTAATCGGCAATCAGTTTCAGTCCCTCCACGGAGGTGTGAAGCTGCTGAAAACCCGGCAGCGTGGCAGCAATAGCCAGCACGGCCCCGACAAGGCAGCGTTTAACGATTGATGGATTCATAGTCCTCCCGCGAGATCTGCCCGTCGCGCAGAAGCTGGTAGGCTTTGTGTTTGTAGTACCAGTTGATAGCCAGCATCAGCACACCAATCATCAGGCCGCCCAGCGTTGAGGCATCCTTGATGGACAAATCGCCCAGCCAGGCCAGCACGACGGCGATGCAATACGTGATAAAGGCGCTGATTCGCTCAAGCGTCATAATTCAGTCCCATAGCTGGACGGTCTGCACGGTGGTGGTGGTCGGAATGTCCGGCAGCTCCACCTGCAGCCCGTGAGGTAAAAAGGGGCCGTATTCGGCAAGCCCCGGATTTGCCTTCAGTACCTGCTCCGTGACACCCTGCGTGCGCCCGTAATGACGCCAGCAAAGCGCGTCCACCGTGTCATACTGATGCGCACGCACTTTCATCAGATAAGCTCCACTGTGCAGTGCGGCGCGTCCTGCACCCGGCTGATGGCCCAGCGGGCGTCACGCCACAAATCACCGCTTGCTTCCGCCAGTTCTTCGCCCCGCTTCGCACCGGATGCCGTGGCGTCATAGTCCTGGAAACGTTCGTTGAGCATGGCGCGAGCCCAGCAGTAAACCGCGTTGAAATAGTGCTGAATGCGCTCACTTTTCCCGTCCAGCTGTTCCGCCGGAACCTCAGCCAGCGACGCATACCCCAGCATCTGCTGCGTCTGCGAAACTCATACAGCTCTGCGTTAACCTCCGAAATTGCCGACAGTGCAACCTGCTTTAAACGCGGCTGCGTCACCGTGCCGTCAGTGCGCATGACACTGCGAAACTCCGACAGGTCCACATCAGGCCAGAACGGCGTATTTCTAATGATTTCCGCCTGTTCCGGTGCCTGTTCTGGCGCAACAAACTTCATGCTGCTTTCTCCTGAAATAAAGGGCGGTGGACGGGGTTTTGATGTGGCTGTGCCTTTCGCCACCCCGTGCCGCCCGTGCGCGGGGGCACGTTCTGTCAGCGGCTGTCATTGCGCAGTCTGCGCTCCAGCTGCTGTTTGTCTTTTTTCACGCCACAGCGGGGATCGAGCTGTAACGCATGGTTGAGATGATTAAGGGCGGAAGCCGGATTGCTTTCACTCAGGACCGCGCCAATCGCTTTATGCAGACGTGCCCGTGACTGGTCCGGCATATCCAGACCGTCTGTCAGCTCCAGCGTCTGCAGCAACAGATCGGCATCAAAGCCGGTGGCGGCAAGCATTGCGCTCTGCGCTGCATCTGCCATTTCCTCTGTCAGCACGGTCTGCACGTTGCGGTTGCCCAGCGGCATCACCCATCCATGACGCAGGGCATGACGCCCGATCTCCAGCGCCCCGGCATAATCTCCGGCATCAATGCGCCACAACATCACGTACATCAGCACGTCATCCTGTTGAGCGCCTCCGGCAGCCAGGACACCCTCCGCCCAGGCGGCGTACTTCGGCAGCAGCTCCACTTTGATTTCCGCTTTTTTGACCGTGGACTGAACGCCCTTGAGACGGCGGCGGTCTTCCGCCAGTTGCAGCAGCATCAGGTCATAGCCCGATGCGTGGCGAACACTGCCACCCTCACGGACGGCCTGTTCAGCCTGAACGCGCAGGCGATGCTGCCGTGCGGGACTCAGGCTCATGGATTACGCTCCGGTTTCGGCTGCGGCGGCGCTGAAATCACTAATCTGGATGTTTTCCACCAGTGCGGCGCAGCGGTAGTCCTCAACCACATAGGCTTCGTTAACGGATTCAAAGTTTTCAATCCGGTCACGTTTCGGGTTGTCGATAACTGAACGGCGGCGGGTGTCTTCCTGCCAGTAGATGGACAGGTTATCCAGACGGGTGATCAGCAGCGCATTCGGCGGGAAGAACGGCGCACGCACGGCCTGCAGGCCACCCATGCGTTTCTGACTGATGATCATATCGGCAGCCAGTTTTTCACTGTTTTCCTGCTCTTTGTTGACCAGCGGGAAATACTTGTCAGACAGCAGTTCACGACCGCAAATCACCACCAGATCGTCATCGTCCTGGTAGACCACGTCGATAAGCTCATTGACGGCATCCATCACCACGGCGTCCAGGTTGGCATATTCGCCACCTTTCCCGACTTTCACTGCGCCCGGTGTGGTTTCACCGCCCGTGGTGGTGCTGCCCATGACGTGATCCGGTGCATCCTCACGGATTTTCTGCAGCCAGCCTTTATTCACATCCTGCAGCAGCGGGTTTTCGCTACGGTTGGAGGTTTTCGCACGCTTCACGCCATTAAAGCCGATCATGATGCGGTCCAGTGCCTGACGTTTCACGATGGCGTCACGGATACGCACCTGAAAATCCTGAAACTTCGCCCACAGGTCCAGCTTCGCGTAGGTCAGCACCGTGTCAAAGTTGGTCTGCTCGCATTTATATTCCACATCGACCATCAGCGTCGGATCGACAGGTTCACGCTCTTTCGCAGTGGTATCAGTGGTTCCGGCAATGGTGCTGCCAACTCCCAACCCCAGCAGCTGACCGGACTGCTCAGTCACTGGCGTGACGTTAATCAGAGTCAGGAAAGCGGCGGACTGCTGGATCTGGTCTTCCAGCGTCTGCTGCACGGACGGCTCTACGGTGAACTTGCTGGACAGTTCTTCAACTGCCACACCGTTCAGACGCGCCAGTTGCTGCAGGTAAGCGTTAAAAGCAAAGCGGGTATTCTTCTTCATCAGGTTTTGTGCTCCATCAGCAATTGGTCAGAGTGTCAGCGGGGGCGTTACCGCCTGTTGCACGCTGGCGGTAGTCCTGGCGGCTGTCTTCATGACTCAGCTTGTCCACCAGTTCGTTAAAGGCGGTTTGCTGTGCCTGCAGGGCAGTCTCCAGCTCAGACAGGCGTTCTTCCTGCTCAGACAGGGATTTTTCGGTGCGTGCGCTCAGGTTCTGCTGCTCAGTGGCGACCAGCTCCACGGCCTTATGCACATCAGAGAACCGGGCGTCATCGGACTGCTCTTTTTTGGTAAACAGCGCCGTGACGCGGGCAAACAGGGACGGTTTGTCGTCCTGGACTTCTTCCAGTTCGATCACCGTTTCCTCTGCGGCGGTAAAGAGATTGGCGGGATTCTGCTTGCGGTTTGCCAGCGGGTTATGGGCTGCACTGGCGCTGAATGTCAGCATTTCAGTGCCCAGACTGGCAGGGTCATCAGTGGCAGCCAGGCCGACTAGGTAGGCTTTGCCCGTATCAGCGAACTTCGGGCTGACTTCCATAAAGGTGAATAATTTCTGGCCTTTTTTCACCAGTTCCACCAGGGACTCCGTTGGCTCAACGTCAGCATACAGCGCCATCTTGCCTGCCAGCGGACCTTCCGTGATTTCTTCAGCAAACAGCGCCGTCACCTTGCCGTAGCGGTTAAAGGTGCTGTCCGGCAGATAAGACTTGATGTGCTCAAGGTTAATCAGCGCGGTATACACCGCCGGGTTATAGCTGGCTGCCATCTGTTCCAGCCATTCACGCTGGATTTCGCGTCCGTCGGTGGTGGCACCTTCCACCCCGATGCGAAAACGCTTTGCTTTCACTGTCATGAGCCGTGCTCCGTTAGAAAAAACTTACTGGAGCCTTATGGTTGCGGTGATAGGGGCAGTGAAACAATGCGCGGTATTTGTACCGACAACCACACAAACCGCAGGCGGGGAAAGCCTTCATTCAAGGCTGTAGGTTTGTGCCATGAACACCACACTGACACCCGCAGATCTCGATCCCCGTCGGCAGGCCATGCTGCTGTACTTTCAGGGATACCGCGTAGCCCGCATTGCTGAAATGCTGGGCGAGAAAGTTGCAACCGTTCACAGCTGGAAAAAACGCGACAAGTGGGGTGACTATGGGCCTCTGGATCAGATGCAGCTCACCACCGCCGCACGCTACTGCCAGCTCATCATGAAGGAGCACAAAGAAGGGAAAGATTTCAAAGAGATTGACCTGCTGGCGCGCCAGTCTGAGCGCCACGCGCGGATCGGCAAGTTTAACAATGGCGGCAACGAAGCCGACTTAAACCCTAACGTCGCCAACCGCAACAAAGGCCCACGCCGTCAGCCTGAAAAGAATGTTTTCACCGATGACCAGATTGAGAAGCTGGAAAAAATTTTCCATTCCTCCATGTTCAACTACCAGCGCCACTGGTGGGAAGCCGGAAAAACCAACCGCATCCGCAACCTGCTGAAGTCACGCCAGATCGGCGCGACCTTCTATTTTGCCCGTGAAGCCCTGATTGACGCCCTGCTTACCGGACGTAACCAGATTTTCCTTTCTGCCAGTAAGGCACAGGCCCACGTCTTCAAACAGTACATCATCGACTTTGCCAAAGAAGTGGAGGTGGAGCTGAAAGGCGATCCGATGGTGCTTCCCAACGGGGCCACACTGTATTTCCTCGGCACCAATGCCCGCACTGCCCAGAGTTATCACGGTAACCTGTATCTGGATGAATATTTCTGGATACCGAAATTTCAGGAGCTACGCAAAGTGGCTTCCGGTATGGCTATTCACAAGAAATGGCGGCAGACCTATTTTTCCACACCATCCAGTCTGACCCACAGTGCTTATCCGTTCTGGTCCGGTGCGCTGTTCAACCGTGGGCGCAACAAAGCTGACAAGGTGGACATCGACCTGTCCCACAGCAATCTGGCCCCCGGCCGGCTGTGCGCAGACGGGCAATACCGCCAGATAGTCACCGTGGAAGATGCGGTGCGCGGCGCCTGTAACCTGTTCGACCTTGACCAGTTGCGCATGGAGTACAGCCCTGACGAATACCAGAACCTGCTGATGTGCGAGTTCGTGGACGATCTCGCGTCCGTGTTCCCGCTCAGCGAATTGCAGGCGTGCATGGTGGACAGCTGGGAAGTCTGGACCGACTTTCATGCACTGGCCCTGCGCCCGTTTGGCTGGCGCGAAGTGTGGATCGGTTATGACCCGGCAAAAGGTACGCAGAACGGCGACAGCGCCGGATGCGTGGTGGTGGCACCGCCAGCCGTGCCAGGCGGTAAGTTCCGCATTCTTGAGCGTCACCAGTGGCGCGGAATGGACTTTCGCGCCCAGGCTGACGCCATCAAAAAACTGACTGAACAGTACAACGTGACCTATATCGGCATCGACTCAACCGGCGTTGGTCACGGGGTTTACGAGAACGTGAAAGCGTTTTTTCCTGCCGTCCGGGAGTTTGTCTACAACCCCAACGTTAAAAACGCCCTGGTACTCAAGGCCTACGACATTATCAGCCACCGCCGTCTTGAGTTTGACGCCGGGCACACCGACATTGCGCAGTCATTCATGGCAATCCGTCGCGCCACCACCGCCAGCGGCAACCGCCCGACCTATGAAGCCAGCCGCAGCGAAGAAGCCAGCCATGCCGATCTGGCCTGGGCAACAATGCACGCACTGTTTAACGAACCGCTGCAGGGCGAGTCCGCCAATACCAGCAATATTGTGGAGATTTTTTGATGGGAAAGAGTAAGAAGAACCGCGCTGCGGCGACGAAACAGACCCAGCATAAAAACCAGACTTCAGCCGAAGCATTCAGCTTCGGCGATCCCGTTCCGGTTCTGGACCGCCGTGAACTACTGGACTATGTGGAATGCGTACAGACAGATCGCTGGTATGAGCCGCCAGTGAGTTTTGACGGACTGGCGCGCACCTTCCGCGCCGCCGTGCATCACAGTTCACCAATTGCGGTGAAATGCAACATTCTGATCAGTACCTACATCCCTCACCCGCTGCTCAGCCAGCAGGCTTTTTCACGTTTTGTGCAGGATTATCTGGTATTTGGTAACGCTTACCTGGAGAAACGCACAAACCGGTTCGGAGAGGTCATCGCTCTTGAGCCTGCTCTGGCAAAATACACCCGACGCGGATTAGACCTGGATACCTACTGGTTTGTGCAATACGGCATGACCACGCAGCCGTATCAGTTCACGAAAGGAAGCATCTTTCATCTGATGGAACCGGACATCAACCAAGAGATCTACGGCCTGCCAGGTTACCTTTCTGCCATTCCGTCAGCCCTGCTCAACGAGTCCGCCACGCTGTTCCGCCGATAGTATTACATTAACGGCAGTCATGCAGGCTTCATCATGTACATGACCGATGCCGCGCAAAACCAGGAGGATGTGAACAACCTCCGCAATGCGATGAAAAGCGCCAAAGGACCAGGTAACTTCCGCAATCTGTTTATGTACTCGCCTAACGGCAAAAAGGACGGGCTTCAGATCATCCCGTTGTCAGAAGTCGCGGCGAAGGATGAGTTTCTGAACATCAAGAACGTGAGCCGGGATGACATGATGGCGGCGCATCGTGTGCCACCGCAAATGATGGGGATTATGCCTAATAATGTCGGGGGGTTTGGGGATGTGGAGAAGGCGAGCCTGGAGTTTGTACGTAACGAGTTAATACCGTTACAAAAAAGAATGATGGAAATAAATAAATTGGTAAGTGAGAACATTGTTAAATTTGATAGTTATAAACTAGCTACTTAACGTAATCACTAAATGAGGTTCTTTAACACAGCTAAAAAATTTATTAATAGCCAGCAGTTTTTATGAATTTCTTCAGCGTGCAGATACACGCTGAAGATGCAAAAAATCATATGAGACGACCGTCTGGACTTCTGTTACCTAAATGTAATTCACAGAGTATCCACCTAATCACATCAGGTCGAATTAACCCAGCTACAAAAACCGAATTCCAATTATTTTTACCTTTATGTTTTTCATCCAACAGCAACAACTCGCGAGTCAACAACTCATATACATCGCTATAAGTAGAAAGACTCTTATTCAGTCCTCTAATAACAAGCTCAGGATATAAGTAAAACGACTCCCATTGTTCAGACAAATACCCCTTAATATTATTCTTGATAACAACATTATCAAGATGATACTTAACATTGTTATATTCTGGTGACATTGGGTCAATTATGATTTTTACATCAATTGTAGGTGTTCGCCCTAATTTAGAAAAATTAGCACATATTAATCTTTGTTTTAATATATTATCAAAATATGGATGCAGCATCCGATGGCCTGCAGAATTAGCTATAGTAGTACTTTTGAAAGTATTACATTTGCAAGCAGGAACCAAATTCTTAGTGAATAAAGAAAATTCTGGATAGTTTTCCTTGGGTAAAACATGATCCAAAGTCCCGCTATGCATTGAACCACACATTGGACATAGAGAGTTAGAATTAGCTGCTCTTATATCATCAATTATAGATAAACACTTTGCGGGATTGTTATAATAATATCTCAAAGCTTCAGCAATATTGTTACTCAATACGCCACAAGAATTGACATTAAGATACCCTTTATTCTTTATGTACGATCTATATGCATTAAGTATAAATGTATCCTGTCCATTCAGAACAGAATGATGTTTTAATCTCTTATTTGCAGATAGTTTTTTAAATGCAGAATAATCTTTAAAAACAGGTCTTTTTAATTTATTCATTTCAATTGCCCATTTCATTTCTCAACGCAGTTAATACATTAAGTGATAAGTCCTCGCTATATTTAGATTCAACATCATCCCAAGACATATTCTTTGCAATTATATTGTTTTTTACTTTATTTAAAATTTGAGTTGGTTCACTCTCACCGAAAACAAAATATGAGATATTTCCTATATTCGCCCCAAAAGTACTCAATCTCGGTTTTTCGCTAACAATTACCCCATCATCTCGTCTTCTGAGTATTGTCACTTGCTCCTTAAAAACCTCCCGAACAAGATAAACCGAATGCGTTGCTATGATAGCTGAAGAGCCTGTCTTTTCTAATAAATTATCAAGCAATGCCATAAATTTATTAATAAATGAAGGATGGAGATGTGTTTCTGGCTCATCTATTAATAGAAGAGTCCCATTCTCAATATACAAACAGACTTGTACACAAAACTTAATAAACGATATTTCCCCACTACTCAAAGGGTAACATTTATTTTCAATAAGCCTCAAAGGCTCGCCAGAGAGAATAATTTCAGAATATAATGATAGTCTAGATTCTTCGCCTCGAGAATTAAGCTCATTTAATTTAACAAATGGTGAATTTTCACCGCCACATTTGATTACTAAATCGTTGTTACTATTTAGAACACTCAGTGCATCAACAAATATATTCCACCTTTGATTATAGCCGATAGCGTCGTTACTCCTCGCTAGTTGCACTATTAAATCATTCAAGTTTAATTTGGATTTTGATTCACGATTTAAAGTCAATCTTTTGTACCATATCAATGATTTTATTCTTTTATCGGTTGGAAATGAACACTTACTTTCATTTGTTGGAGAAAAAGCAATGAGCCTACTAATTTGAATTCGTTCTTCAATGCTCACACCGTTAGAATCAACTACAGCCACCAAATTATCCTTTCCTTTAATCGCAGCCAATGCGATTTCTCTAAGCGTTTGGCTTTTTCCTACACCATTCTCGCCTATAATTATGGAAATTCTTTTTGGTAAATCATGCTCGTGATCAAAATTAAAAACATAAGATACATCTTCTTCATTAACTTTATTCGAATAGCTAATCTTGATGTGCTGTGATAAATTACCCAACTCCTCATATTGAATACCGGAAAGAACTGTTCCTGCATTTTTGAAAGTAAAATACGACTCAGACTCTCTAATGAAAGATTTATTAAAGATATCAGAAGAGATTGCTTTTTTCCTCAAATTCTCTGCACTAGCGTCACTTTTCTTAGAAACAACATCATTAATGAAATTTAATATATATTTGGATTCATTCACCCCAAAAAATCTTACTAGTCTTCGATAATTATTCATATCCTGAAGCATGACAAAATAATCATTAAACCCCTCATCCTTTAAATTAGATTCTTCCTTTTTCTTCACTCGCCTTATCAGTTCTGCTTTTCCATTTCGTTCCTCCTCTGAATTCAAAAAACCAATATAACCATTCAGTGAAATTATATCCTTACACTCTTTTTTATTAAAAATAGATATTTCGACTCTACTCAAATATCCAAAATCATTCCAATCGCTTCTTGATGGGACTATTTTTATATAATTACCAGAATCAGATATCTGTTGATTATTTGTAATTAAAAAATATAAACTATAATTTTTATTTTTCTTGACTAACATTATTACCCTCTCACTTCATTAGTGATGATTTATTTTGGAATTATTTTACACACTTATACCTAGCGCGCAATCGTATCCCCGCCACGCCTGCCCGCTTTATGTAGAGGTTTTCATGCACCTGCATGATCTACGCAAAAGCCCGCCAGTTCTGGCGGGCCTTAGCAAAAACGATCCTCAAACGATCATGCGATCTCATGCGGCATAGACATGCACTACAGAGCTAACGCCTCGCAAGGGCTCGTTGTTCAACCTTGCTGACGCCAGAAGCTAGTTCAGACGCCAGCAACGTTTCTTAATGCAGCCAGCTGTCGTCTTCCCACACCTTCTGCATAATTTTCATCACTTGTTTTCTTTCTTCGTCCAGTTGCAATCCAGTAAGTTCCACACCGTTAGAGCTACCTTTGCGGATACGAATTACCGTTTTGGGATACAGAGGGCGCAGATTGCGGTAAAGCTCGGATTCAAGAGCGTCCAGGGTAGACTGGCTAATCTTCTGCTCTTTATCGATCATTATTTCAATGCGCATAAAAGTCACCTCAGCTGATGACATCCATTGAGCGGTTGTATTCGTGGGTTCTGATTTTTGCCATGAGTTCATCAGTCAATTCAGAAACCCACTGCAGAGCCAGCCCCTTCTCTTCATCACTACACTCACTAGCCGCTACAAGCTTAAGAAAAAAATCAATGCGCTGGAGCTTCAAAGACTCCAAAAAATAGTCCTGCATCTTTCCTCCTATGACACCACACGCAATACTGTATGCATAACCACTGTTTATATTTACAGCATATAATAATCTTACTGATGTAAAACGTTTTTTTACGTTCATCAGCCTGATATGCCTGGTATTATTAAGAGCACGAATTGTTAACCCGCGTAATTAATACAGGTTCCGCCACTGATCATCTTCCTGCAAACGCTGGTTCCGATAGAAGATACGCAGGCCTGCTCCTGACGGAATACTGCCTCCGCGAAGGAGTAAATCGACCTCTTTCTCGCTGCCATCAAATCCTCTGGACTTCAGCTCATACACGAGCTGCAGTCGCTGATGGTCTGTAATTCGCTGTTTGTAGTCTTTACGCCGTTTCGGTTTCACCAGGCGTAACCTTGCTGCCAGTTCCCGGCGCTCTTTTTTGCTCATACTGTGCAGGTAATCGTGCAACTCCTTGTCATCCATGCTGGTAATGTCCGTTCTGGGGTTCCCATCAGCTGATTTATCTTTCTCCTGTTGGTTCAAATTTTCAGCAAGGAGACAGTTATTGCCACGAGTCCAAGGGGCGCAAGCGCCCTGGTCGGCTGCCGCCTCCTGAACGTCAACGGCTTTACGAACCATTTTCCACTTCACTGCATGAGTGCAGATCTTGCCTTCTGCAATGGGTGACCAGATGCCATAAATACGAATACCGTGATCGCCATAGGCGGTCGGCTCTTCATTGATTTCATAAGCGGTTCTGATCAAGTGATATTTGCGAGGAACCAGCACGCCGCCCTGCCTCATAATGTAGGTGGCAAAACAGCCAGCATCAGCAGCAGCCAGGATGGCATCAAGGCGCGGGTTATCCAGTACCGGCGCACCTGCTTTTTTGTCACCCTGCTGCCTTGCCGCCTGACCAGCCAACAACCGCAGTTCACGGTAAGCCTGACGCCCTGGAATACCAAAGAAGCGGAATTGCTGAACACGATGCAGAGACGCCCAGGGATTAACGTATTCAGCGTTATCACGCAGGGATTTACCCGTTTCCTTGCTGATCTCGCCAGCCAGACCACGCCCGTCAATGTTCTTACTGATGTATTTCGCGATGTAGCTTGTCGGCGTTCCTTTGCGCGGGTTTATCAGCTCAGATTTAAAGCGTGGACCAGTGTTATTACCCAGTTCCTCGCGGTCTTCACGGATGGCAAACTTACGCAACAATGCAGTAATGGCGCGGCGGTCTTTTTTGCGCATAAAACACAACAGGTGCCAGTGAACTGTACCGTCATGATGCGGCTCAGCCACCCGCACGCCATACCAGCGCAACCCGGCTTTGTGCATCGCCTTACGAAATGCAGCAAACATGCCGACCAGATAATCGCTGCTTTGTCTTACCGTCGCATTTGTCCAGGTTGGGTTTGGTCTGCCGTTATTGAGCGTGGAATGGAAACGTGACGGACAGGTAATGGTGTAGAAAACGGCGCAGTCACCGCGCATTTCCGCGATAAGCTCCAGACCTTTAACACAGGCCATCATCTCATTGCGGCGGTGCGCCGGGTTGCTGCTGCTGGCGTTTACCACGTCTTCCATATCCAGCGTGTCGCCCTCTTCGTTCACCAGTTCATGAGAACGGAAAAACTCCAATGACTTGCGGCGCTGCTCACGTTTATGCATCACGGCTTCATAGCTGACATAGGGAGATGCTTTTTTGCTGACCAGGCAGACAGCACGCAACTGCTCTTCCCGCCATTCGCAACGCATTTTCCATAATTTCCGGTACCACCAGTCGGCGCACAACATACGCGCCAGCGAACCCGGAATGAGTTCATAGGGCACGGGTTTACGGCGGTTTCTTTTCCGACGGAGTTGCTCAAACGCAGGCGGGATGACATCCAGACGCAGGGTTTCCGCTGCCACCTTTTCCCATGTCTTGCGGATTTCTTCTGGCTTAACGTCATCGGTGGCATACAAATCACCACAAGCTGCATCAAGGCACATGCTCATATGCGCAGCGACAAGGGTAGACAGGCGTTTCACCTGATCCTGACTCATTTCAGGCAGAATCAGCAGGCCGTCCAGCCCTACATGGCTTGCCATAAAACGAAAAGATGCAGATAGCTGGCTGTCGCGTACATGCTCCAGTCGTTCCAGACATGGCTTAATCGTCTCACGTAAATAGCGGGAATAAGCCTTTGGCCTGCCCAGGCTGCTGAAGTATTCAATACGTTGCATCAGCGGCTTGCTGATATGGGAAGGCTGGGCGTTGACGTCCGCCAGAATGACCATATCCGGATTAAAACGCTGCTGCTCATGCGCCAGCTTTGCCCGGCTAATGAGCTTATCCTGCTCCATTTCGTGCTGGACAGGATCACGTGATTCATAAAAAAAATAACGCTCCCAGACCTGATCACTCAGTGCCTCGCGGCGCAACTGTTCCTGCTCGTTATCGGCAGCGTACAGAGTGATCAGGTTTGAAAGCGCAGAAACCGGCGCAACTTCCGCCGGGTCCAGATAAGGGTTAATGGCCTTTTTCGGGCTGTTCCATGAGAACGCTGCGGCAGCCTCGTTAAAGCCGCAGCAGTTGTTCATATCGGCATGGCTCATGCACGTACTCCGTACACGGCAGAACTATCCACGCCACGCGAATAATCAAATCCCACCCAGCAGCGCGGCCCGGAAACAGCAATGATTTCTGTTGCTGATTTACCCTCGCCAGCTGCCACACCGATGCTGCGTTTTACCTTGATATAGTGGTGAGTAAAATTGCGATACAGCGAACGGATCAGGGATGTGTCACTGTTAGAAACAATGACCGGATGTCCTTCTGATGACCGATGTTCAAGAACGGATGCTAGGTGATACTGGTCATCTTCAGTGAAACCATCAGTGTGATAGCCGGAAAACGTACCGTCATACGGTGGATCGCAATACACCACATCCCCCGCCTTCAACATCGCCAGCGTTTCATCAAAGCTGGCGCAGATAAACGTTGCTCGCTGGGCTTTTTCTGCAAATGCGCGAATTTCTTTTTCAGGGAAATACGGATTTTTATAATTGCCGTAGGGAATGTTGAAATGCCCGCTCTTGTTATAGCGACATAAACCACGGTAACCGTGACGATTGAGATACAGGAAATATACCGCTTTCATGAAATCAGTAATTTCAGTTGAGTAATTAAACTCCTGCCTTATGTTGTAATAAGCCACCTCCCTGTTTGCGATCTCAAATAAAACTCTGGCGTGAAGTGGTCAACAAAAACTGGCCACCGAGTTAGAGTTTTTCCAGTATCGATTTTCCGATTCGTTTGGGGGGAACCCACCGTTATATTCGTGCGGTCTT
>NZ_MIIV01000540.1:0-15938 GCF_001743015.1 Shigella sp. FC1567 | reverse complement strand
TTTCTGGTGCGTACCGGGCTGAGAGGCGGTGTAAGTGAACTGTAGTTGCCATGTTTTACGGCAATGAGAGCAGAGATAGCGCTGATGTCCGGCAGTGCTTTTGCCGTTACGCACCACGCCTTCAGTAGCGGAGCAGGAAGGACATCTGATGGAAATGGAAGCCACGCAAGCACCTTAAAATCACCATCATACACTAAATCAGTAAGTTGGCAGCATTACCTGGGAGCGGTATGCTTTACGTTGTTCTCAATCGTTTCAATATTAGAAGCAGGTTCTGCTAAAAAATAATTGCAACGTACCGGATAAAACCAGCGTTGACCATTTGCGTAACGCTGGTTTTTCTTAGGCATCATGAAATAACGCAGCATTAATGCATAGTGGTTAAGGATAAAAAACAACAAAGTTACTGTCTTTTTCAGCCTGTTCATATTTTATAAAGATCTGGCCACTGGGTGAGTTTTCAATCATCTTTCCTTCCACCTTATATTAAGCCTGGAGGGTTTCAGTTCACGGGCTCATTAGAAAATAATCACAAGATAGCCACTATCAAAATTAGCTCATTTTTAATGCGGCTCTAATAATTTTCATCTTTAGGTAACAGGTCAGGACGACTTCGCTGCAATCAAATCCTGCGCACAAGCCCACGCACTCGACCACGCCCACTGGAAGTTATAGCCCCCCAGCCAGCCGGTAACGTCCATCACTTCGCCGATGAAGTACAGCCCAGGCACTTTGCGCGCTTCCATCGTCCGTGAAGAGAGTTCGTTGGTGTCCACGCCGCCGAGCGTCACTTCGGCAGTGCGATAGCCTTCAGTGCCGTTGGGTTGTACGCGCCAGTCGGTCAATGTGCTAATCAGTGCCTGTTGGTCACGCACGTTGAGCTGTTTTAGCGAAACATCCGGGATTTGCCCGAGTTGCTGTAAGCGTTCAACCAACCGCTTCGGTAGATGAACCGCCAGTGTGTTTTTCAGGCTCTGATTCGGATGTGCGTTACGCTGCTCATTCAGGAAGGTTTCGAGGTCCACATCCGGTAGCAGATTGATACTGACAAATTCACCCGGTTGCCAGTAGCTGGAAATCTGCAACACCGCCGGTCCAGATAAGCCGCGGTGGGTGAAGAGTAAGTTCTCACGGAAAACGGTGCCGTTTTCAGCGGTAATCACGGAAGGCACCGCCACGCCCGCCAGCACCTGTAACTCTTCGAGCAACGGTTTATGCAGAGTGAATGGCACCAGACCCGCACGGGTCGGCAGCACGTTGAGGCCAAATTGTTCGGCAATCTTATAACCAAACGGCGATGCGCCCAGCCCCGGCATTGACAGCCCACCGGTCGCGATGACCAGCTTTTCGCAACCGACAGTCATGCCGTTCAGTTCAAGCGTGAAGCCTGTTTCATCCTTCGCCACACTCAGCACTTCGCTACGCAATCTGAAGGTTACATTGCCCTTCTCGCACTCATCCACCAGCATGTCGACAATCTGCTGCGCGGAGTCATCGCAGAAGAGTTGTCCTAACGTTTTCTCGTGCCAGGCGATGCCGTGTTTATTGACCAGATCAATGAAATCCCACTGGGTAAAACGCGCGAGTGCAGACTTACAAAAATGCGGATTCTGGCTCAGATAAGCGCCTGGTTCGACATAAAGGTTGGTAAAGTTGCAGCGCCCACCGCCAGACATAAGGATTTTGCGCCCTGGTTTTTTACCATTATCGATCAGCAGAACCCGGCGTCCTGCCTGACCTGCCAGCGCAGAACAGAACATACCCGCCGCACCAGCGCCTATAATAATGGCATCAAACCTTTCCACGTTGCGCTCCTCTTAGAAAAAACGGGCGTGAATTGTAAAGATTCCTCAGTGGTCACACCAGCATCAATATTACTAAAAGGAAGTATTTGCCTGAATTATATAAGATAATTATTTTTTGAGTGAAATCCATACAGGAGGCAAATCAAAAAAAGTCTATATTTCACTTTGCCCGCGCCGCGAAAGTCACTGATAATGCGCCGCGTTCATGTCCTCAAAATGGCGTAACGTCCTATGCTACATTTGTTTGCTGGCCTGGATTTGCATACCGGGCTGTTATTATTGCTTGCACTGGCTTTTGTGCTGTTCTACGAAGCCATCAATGGTTTCCATGACACAGCCAACGCCGTGGCAACCGTTATCTATACCCGCGCGATGCGTTCTCAGCTCGCCGTGGTTATGGCGGCGGTGTTCAACTTTTTGGGTGTTTTGCTGGGTGGTCTGAGTGTTGCCTATGCCATTGTGCATATGCTGCCGACGGATCTGCTGCTTAATATGGGATCGTCTCATGGCCTTGCCATGGTGTTCTCTATGTTGCTGGCGGCGATTATCTGGAACCTGGGTACCTGGTACTTTGGTTTACCTGCATCCAGCTCTCATACACTGATTGGCGCGATCATCGGGATTGGTTTAACCAATGCGTTGATGACCGGGACGTCAGTGGTGGATGCACTCAATATCCCGAAAGTATTAAGTATTTTCGGTTCTCTGATTGTTTCCCCTATTGTCGGCCTGGTGTTTGCTGGCGGTCTGATTTTCTTGCTGCGTCGCTACTGGAGCGGCACCAAGAAACGCGCCCGTATCCACCTGACCCCAGCGGAGCGTGAAAAGAAAGACGGCAAGAAAAAGCCGCCGTTCTGGACGCGTATTGCGCTGATCCTTTCCGCTATCGGCGTGGCGTTTTCGCACGGCGCGAACGATGGTCAGAAAGGCATTGGTCTGGTTATGTTGGTATTGATTGGTGTCGCACCAGCAGGCTTCGTGGTGAATATGAATGCCACTGGCTACGAAATCACCCGTACCCGTGATGCCATCAACAACGTCGAAGCTTACTTTGAGCAGCATCCTGCGCTGCTGAAACAGGCTACCGGTGCTGATCAGTTAGTACCGGCTCCGGAAGCTGGCGCAACGCAACCCGCGGAGTTCCATTGCCATCCGTCGAATACCATTAACGCGCTCAACCGCCTGAAAGGTATGTTAACTACCGATGTGGAAAGCTACGACAAGCTGTCGCTTGATCAACGTAGCCAGATGCGCCGCATTATGCTGTGCGTTTCTGACACTATCGACAAAGTAGTGAAGATACCTGGCGTGAGTGCTGACGATCAGCGCCTGTTGAAGAAACTGAAGTCCGACATGCTTAGCACCATCGAGTATG
This sequence comes from Shigella sp. FC1567, assembly GCF_001743015.1. NCBI lineage: Bacteria > Pseudomonadati > Pseudomonadota > Gammaproteobacteria > Enterobacterales > Enterobacteriaceae > Shigella > Shigella sp. FC1567. The sequence goes on along the minus strand of NZ_MIIV01000540.1, from coordinate 12,758 downwards.
CACCGGTGTGGATCATCATGGCGGTCGCGCTGGCGTTAGGTATCGGTACGATGATTGGCTGGCGTCGTGTGGCAACGACTATCGGTGAGAAAATCGGTAAGAAAGGCATGACCTACGCTCAGGGGATGTCTGCCCAGATGACGGCGGCAGTGTCTATCGGCCTGGCGAGTTATACCGGGATGCCGGTTTCCACTACTCACGTACTCTCCTCTTCTGTCGCGGGGACGATGGTGGTAGATGGTGGCGGCTTACAGCGTAAAACCGTGACCAGCATTCTGATGGCCTGGGTGTTTACCCTTCCGGCTGCGGTACTGCTTTCCGGCGGGCTGTACTGGCTCTCCTTGCAGTTCCTGTAATCGTACGCACCAAAACGAGCGGGTCAGCTGGCCCGCTTCAGATTGTGACATAGTGCGCTTTGTTCATGCCGGATGCGGCGTGAACGCCTTATTCGGCCTACAAAAACAGCAAATTCAATAGATTGCAGAGATTATGCAGGCCTGATAAGCGTAGCGCATCAGGCAATTTTGCGTTTGTAATCAGTCTCGAGCGGGTCAGTTTACTGGCCAGCTTTTTTTATGCGTTATTATTGCTGAAGTGCTTAATGCCAAATCATCAATGCAATCAGGCTGACCACCACCAGACCACACAATGCGCTAGTCAGAATAAACTGCCGACGCACCCGCTCACAGCGGCGAATAAACTCATCATCGTGATGATCGCGATAACGTTGGGCATAGATATACCAAACGAGACGCACCTGTTTGTTGGGTTGGCCATGTGAGGTAAAAAAGCCCCCTCCATCAACATATTGATAGAGCAATGGATCGCAGTTACGCAGTACCACTAACAACGCGCGTAGTGATGAGAAATAGCGCGCCATGTTAACAATGCAAACGACACATAAAGCCCAAAATAATGCGACGGTGCTTATCATACCTCCTCCCCGGCGACCTGCCCGCGGAGTTCCACCCCGGGGCTACCGCTCCCGATACGCTGCCAATCAGTTAACACCAGGTCCTGGAGAAACCGCTTTTGTGGTGACCAACATCCGAGCGGCTCTATAGATAGTGTAGGAGATCAGGTTGTTTTTTTTCCAGAAGGTTAACCACTATCAATATATTCATGTCGAAAATTTGTTTATCTAACGGGTAAGCAAGGCGGATTGACGGATCATCCGGGTCGCTATAAGGTAAGGATGGTCTTAACACTGAATCTTTACGGCTGGGTTAGCCCCGCGCACGTAGTTCGCAGGACGCGGGTGACGTAACGGCACAAGAAACGCTAGCTGGCCAGTCATCGACAACTTTATGGAAGGAGTAACACTATGGCTTATAAACACATTCTCATCGCGGTCGATCTCTCCCCGGAAAGCAAAGTTCTGGTAGAGAAAGCAGTCTCTATGGCTCGCCCCTACAATGCGAAAGTTTCTCTGATCCACGTAGATGTAAACTACTCTGACCTATACACCGGGCTTATTGATGTGAATCTGGGTGATATGCAGAAACGCATCTCTGAAGAGACACATCATGCGCTGACCGAGCTTTCCACTAATGCAGGCTACCCAATCACTGAAACCCTGAGCGGCAGCGGCGACCTGGGCCAGGTTCTGGTCGATGCAATCAAGAAATACGATATGGATCTGGTGGTTTGTGGTCACCACCAGGACTTCTGGAGCAAACTGATGTCTTCCGCACGTCAGCTGATCAACACCGTTCACGTTGATATGCTGATTGTTCCGCTGCGCGACGAAGAAGAATAATCTTCCCTCCACGACGTGTTCCTGAACGCCCGCATATGCGGGCGTTTTGCTTTTTGGCGCGCCTTGTTACCTGATGCAGCGTAAACCCCTTATCTGGCCTACGATCTGCGTACGCAATCAAAATCTCCTGCCAATACAACATTTAACACCATCATATTTTCCATCATTAGTGTGATTAGCTGGTTATTTTCTGTTGTAATAGTGTATTAATCCATTCACCGCATCAATATTAAGAATCTCTGACAGATGTAAACTTTTTCGCGCGTTATCCCTTACGCGTTCATACTTTTCAGGATGGTATTGGAAGGTTAATAAATATGAATACAACAACACCCATGGGGATGCTGCAGCAACCTCGCCCATTTTTCATGATCTTTTTTGTCGAGTTATGGGAGCGATTCGGCTACTACGGCGTGCAGGGCGTACTGGCGGTTTTCTTCGTTAAACAGCTTGGATTCTCGCAAGAGCAGGCTTTTGTCACTTTTGGTGCTTTTGCTGCGCTGGTCTATGGCCTCATTTCCATTGGCGGCTATGTCGGCGACCACCTGCTGGGGACCAAACGCACCATTGTTCTCGGAGCACTTGTGCTGGCGATTGGCTACTTCATGACCGGCATGTCGCTACTTAAGCCTGACCTGATTTTCATCGCCCTGGGGACTATCGCTGTCGGTAACGGCCTGTTTAAAGCTAACCCAGCCAGCTTGCTTTCGAAGTGCTATCCGCCGAAAGATCCGCGGCTTGATGGCGCATTCACCCTGTTCTATATGTCGATCAATATCGGCTCGTTGATAGCGTTATCGCTGGCCCCTGTGATCGCTGATAGATTCGGTTATTCAGTCACCTACAACCTGTGCGGGGCGGGGTTAATTATCGCATTACTGGTTTACATCGCCTGTCGTGGAATGGTGAAAGACATTGGTTCTGAACCCGACTTCAAGCCGATGAGCTTCAGCAAACTGTTGTACGTATTACTTGGCAGCGTGGTGATGATCTTCGTATGTGCATGGCTGATGCACAACGTAGAAGTCGCCAATCTGGTGCTGATTGTTCTCTCCATCGTCGTCACCATCATCTTCTTTCGTCAGGCATTCAAGCTGGATAAAACCGGGCGCAATAAAATGTTTGTCGCCTTTGTCCTGATGCTCGAAGCGGTGGTGTTTTACATTCTCTACGCCCAGATGCCAACATCGCTGAACTTCTTTGCCATCAACAACGTGCATCATGAAATTCTCGGTTTTTCCATCAACTCGGTCAGCTTCCAGGCGCTTAACCCGTTCTGGGTGGTACTCGCCAGCCCAATACTGGCAGGCATTTACACGCATCTGGGTAACAAAGGCAAAGACCTCTCGATGCCGATGAAATTTACTCTCGGCATGTTTATGTGCTCACTGGGCTTTTTGACGGCGGCAGCTGCGGGAATGTGGTTTGCGGATGCACAAGGGCTGACATCGCCATGGTTTATCGTGCTGGTGTACTTATTCCAGAGCTTAGGTGAACTGTTTATTAGCGCCCTTGGCCTGGCGATGATTGCTGCCCTGGTGCCGCAGCATTTGATGGGCTTTATTCTCGGGATGTGGTTCCTGACGCAGGCTGCCGCGTTCTTGCTGGGCGGCTATGTGGCAACATTTACCGCGGTGCCGGACAACATTACCGATCCGCTTGAGACGTTGCCCGTCTATACCAACGTGTTTGGTAAGATTGGTCTGGTCACGCTGGGCGTTGCAGTAGTGATGCTGTTGATGGTGCCGTGGCTGAAACGCATGATTGCGACGCCGGAAAGCCATTAATTATTCTTGCAGAAAGCAGGGTAGCGTTATCGCTACCCTGCTTTACTTTTACACGGGCGTACCTGCATAGATATCAAAGCGATGCCCTTTAGTCACAACCGCGTTTGGCGTGGTGACATTCGCTAGCGGTGGCGCGTAGTCCGGGCGCTTTACCACCACGCGTTTGGTCGCCAGCAAGCGTGCAGGCTCCAGTAATCCATCGGCATCAAGATCCGGTCCCACCAGCGACTGAAAGACACGCATCTCTTTTTTCACTAGCGCGCTTTTCTGCTTATGCGGGAACATCGGATCGAGATAGACCACCTGCGGGCGTGGGGTAATATCGGTTAGCGCCGTCAGGCTGGAGGCGTGAATTAACTGCAACCGCTCCTGCAACCAGCCGCCGATTTCCGCATCCGCATAACCACGCGCCAGGCCGTCGTCGAGTAGCGCGGCAACCACTGGATTACGCTCCAGCATCCGCACGCGGCAGCCGACTGAAGCCAGTACAAAGGCATCGCGCCCCAGCCCTGCGGTGGCGTCCACCACATCCGGCAAATAATCGCCTTTAATGCCCACCGCTTTCGCCACCGCCTCACCGCGACCACCGCCGAATTTGCGTCGGTGCGCCATCGCTCCGCCAACAAAATCAACAAAGATGCCGCCAAGTTTTGGCTCATCACGCTTGCGCAATTCCAGATGTTCCGGCGTTAACACCAGCGCCATCAGGTTGTCTTCATCGTGCTCCAGCCCCCAGCGGGCCGCCAGAACAGATAAGGCGCCGTCTCCGGCGCCTGTTTCATCAATTAAGCAGATTTTCACTGAATGATCAGCCCTTAATGCCGTAATGCTCCAGCATCGCATCCAGCTGCGGTTCACGACCACGGAAGCGTTTGAACAGATCCATCGGCTCTTCTGAACCGCCACGGCTCAGAATGTTGTCGAGGAACGACTGCCCGGTTTCACGGTTGAAAATGCCCTCTTCCTCAAAGCGCGAGAAGGCATCTGCCGCCAGTACGTCAGCCCACAGGTAGCTGTAGTAACCTGCGGCATAACCACCGGCGAAAATATGGCTGAAAGCGTGCGGGAAACGGCCCCAGGATGGAGACGGTACTACGGCAACCAGTTTCTTGATTTCTGCCAGAGTTTCGAGGATTTTCGCACCCTGATCCGGGCGGAACTCGGCATGGAGGCGGAAATCGAACAGGCCGAACTCCAGCTGGCGCAGAATAAACAGCGCCGCCTGGTAGTTCTTCGCCGCCAGCATTTTATCCAGCAACTCTTTCGGCAGCGGTTCGCCGGTTTCATAGTGACCAGAGATAAACGCCAGCGCCTCCGGCTCCCAGCACCAGTTTTCCATAAACTGACTCGGCAGTTCGACCGCATCCCACGGCACACCGCTGATACCGGAAACACCAGCGGTTTCGATGCGGGTCAGCATATGGTGCAGGCCGTGACCGAACTCGTGGAACAGGGTGATCACTTCGTCGTGAGTGAACAGCGCCGGTTTACCATTTACCGGGCGGTTGAAGTTACAAGTCAAATACGCGACCGGTTTTTGCAGAGAACCGTCAGCTTTACGCATCTGGCCTACGCAGTCATCCATCCACGCCCCGCCGCGCTTGTTTTCACGGGCATACAGATCGAGGTAGAAGCTGCCGCGCAGTTCGTTGTTCTCGTCATACAGTTCGAAGAAACGTACATCCGGATGCCAGACATCAACATCTTTACGCTCTTTAGCGGTGATGCCGTAAATACGTTTCACCACTTCAAACAGGCCGTTAACCGCTTTGTTTTCCGGGAAGTACGGACGCAGCTGTTCGTCACTGATGCTGTAGAGGTGCTGTTTTTGTTTTTCGCTGTAGTACGCGATATCCCACGGCTGCAACTCATCGACGCCAAATTCCGCTTTGGCGAAGGCGCGCAGTTGTGCCAGCTCTTTTTCGCCTTGCGGACGCGCGCGTTTTGCCAGATCGGTTAAGAAATCCAGCACCTGCTGCGGGTTTTCTGCCATTTTAGTGGCAAGGGATTTAAAGGCGTAGTTTTCAAAGCCCAGCAGTTGCGCCAGTTCGTGACGCAGAGCGAGGATCTCTTCCATCACCTTGCTGTTATCCCATTTACCGGCGTTCGGGCCTTGATCGGAGGCGCGGGTGCTGTAAGCGCGATACATCTCTTCACGCAAGGCCTGGTTGTCGCAGTAGGTCATTACCGGCAGGTAGCTTGGGATATCCAGCGTCAGCAGGTAGCCTTCCAGCTCTTTCGCTTCGGCCTGGGCTTTTGCCGCAGCCAGCGCGCTTTCAGGCATCCCCGCCAGCTCCGCTTCGTCGGTAACGAGTTTGGTCCAGCCCATTGTCGCATCGAGGACGTTGTTGCTGTACTGGTTGCCCAGTTCAGAAAGACGGGTCGCAATTTCGCCGTAACGCTGCTGTTTCTCTTTCGGCAGACCTATGCCAGAGAGTTCAAAATCACGCAGGGCGTTATCAACCGCTTTCTTCTGCGCCGTGTTCAGCGTGGCGTAATGATCGCCATCGCGCAGGTCGCGGTACGCTTTATACAGCCCTTCATGTTGCCCTACCCAGGTGCTGTATTCCGACAGCAGCGGCAGGGTTTGCTCGTAGGCTTCACGCAGTTCCGGGCTATTTTTCACCGAGTTCAGGTGGCTGACCGGGGAGAAGATACGCCCCAACACATCGTCCACTTCCGCCAACGGCTGGCAGAGATTTTCCCAGGTGTACGGTGCCCCTTGCGCTACTACGCGCTCCACATTTTCGCGGCAATCGTTCAGCGCCTGAGTCACGGCTGGAACGACATGTTCCGGGAGAATTTTAGAAAACGGAGGCAATTCAAAGGGAGTCAGTAACGGATTCGTCATTCGCGCAGTCCTGGTTAAAGAGGTTAAGGAAGCGCTCAACAGGCGCTTTACATAATGTGTGTAGCATGGGGTTAAGTGTAGTGAATTTCAATGAGAAACGTTACGCTTTCGCGGCGGCGGCCTCTTTTCGGTATACTGTCCTGATACGCTTTTGTGCGCCCCGAATACGGGCCGATTTTTACTTACCGGAACACCTTTACCCATGCTCAGTTATCGCCACAGCTTTCACGCTGGCAACCACGCCGACGTCCTTAAACATACCGTTCAGAGCCTGATCATCGAGTCGCTGAAAGAGAAAGATAAACCGTTTCTCTATCTCGACACCCACGCAGGGGCCGGGCGTTATCAGTTAGGCAGCGAACATGCCGAGCGTACCGGCGAATATCTCGAAGGCATCGCCCGTATCTGGCAGCAGGACGATTTGCCCGCAGAACTGGAGGCGTACATCAATGTGGTAAAACACTTCAACCGTAGCGGTCAGTTGCGTTACTACCCCGGTTCGCCATTGATTGCTCGCCAGCTACTGCGCGAACAAGACAGCCTGCAACTGACCGAACTGCACCCGAGCGATTACCCGTTGCTGCGTTCTGAATTTCAGAAAGACAGCCGTGCGCGCGTCGAAAAAGCCGATGGTTTCCAGCAGCTTAAGGCCAAACTGCCGCCGGTTTCCCGCCGTGGTTTAATCCTTATCGACCCGCCGTATGAAATGAAAACCGACTATCAGGCGGTGGTCAGCGGGATAGCAGAAGGTTACAAACGTTTCGCCACTGGTACTTACGCACTGTGGTATCCGGTGGTGCTGCGTCAGCAAATTAAGCGCATGATCCACGATCTGGAAGCGACCGGTATTCGCAAAATTCTGCAAATTGAACTGGCGGTACTGCCAGACAGCGATCGCCGTGGCATGACCGCTTCCGGCATGATTGTGATTAACCCGCCGTGGAAACTGGAACAGCAGATGAATAACGTGCTGCCGTGGCTGCACAGCAAACTGGTTCCGGCAGGCACCGGGCACGCCACCGTAAGCTGGATCGTGCCGGAGTAATTGCAGCCATTGCTGGCACCTATTACGTCTCGCGCTACAATCGCGGTAATCAACGATAAGGACACTCTGTCATGACTAAACACTATGATTACATCGCCATCGGCGGCGGCAGCGGCGGTATAGCCTCCATCAACCGCGCGGCTATGTACGGCCAGAAATGCGCACTGATTGAAGCCAAAGAGCTGGGCGGCACCTGCGTGAACGTCGGCTGCGTGCCGAAAAAAGTGATGTGGCACGCGGCGCAAATCCGTGAAGCGATCCATATGTACGGCCCTGATTATGGTTTCGATACCACCATCAACAAGTTCAACTGGGAAACGTTGATCGCCAGCCGTACCGCCTATATCGACCGTATTCATACTTCCTATGAAAACGTGCTCGGTAAAAATAACGTTGATGTAATCAAAGGCTTTGCCCGCTTCGTTGATGCCAAAATGCTGGAGGTAAACGGCGAAACCATCACGGCCGATCATATTCTGATCGCCACAGGCGGTCGTCCGAGCCACCCGGATATTCCGGGCGTGGAATACGGTATTGATTCTGATGGCTTCTTCGCCCTTCCTGCTTTGCCAGAGCGCGTGGCGGTTGTTGGCGCGGGTTACATCGCCGTTGAGCTGGCGGGCGTGATTAACGGCCTCGGCGCGAAAACGCATCTGTTTGTGCGTAAACATGCGCCGCTGCGCAGCTTCGACCCGATGATTTCCGAAACGCTGGTCGAAGTGATGAACGCCGAAGGCCCGCAGCTGCACACCAACGCCATCCCGAAAGCGGTAGTGAAAAATGCCGATGGTAGCCTGACGCTGGAGCTGGAAGATGGTCGCAGTGAAACGGTGGATTGCCTGATTTGGGCGATTGGTCGCGAGCCTGCCAATGACAACATCAACCTCGAAGCCGCTGGCGTTAAAACCAACGAAAAAGGCTATATCGTCGTCGATAAATATCAAAACACCAACATTGAAGGTATTTACGCGGTGGGCGATAACACGGGTGCAGTGGAGCTGACACCGGTGGCAGTTGCAGCGGGTCGCCGTCTCTCTGAACACCTGTTTAATAACAAGCCGGATGAGCATCTGGATTACAGCAACATTCCGACCGTGGTCTTCAGCCATCCGCCGATTGGTACTGTTGGTTTAACGGAACCGCAGGCGCGCGAGCAGTATGGCGACGATCAGGTGAAAGTGTATAAATCCTCTTTCACCGCGATGTATACCGCCGTCACCACTCACCGCCAGCCGTGCCGCATGAAGCTGGTGTGCGTTGGATCGGAAGAGAAGATTGTCGGTATTCACGGCATTGGCTTTGGTATGGACGAAATGTTGCAGGGCTTCGCGGTGGCGCTGAAGATGGGGGCAACCAAAAAAGACTTCGACAATACCGTCGCCATTCACCCAACGGCGGCAGAAGAGTTCGTGACAATGCGTTAAATGTTAAAGGGCTAAGAGTAGTGTGCTCTTAGCCCTTAATTACGTTTCCGCTATCAGTTCAGAAGCTGAAGCAGAAAGCGGATCAGTTCCAGCAGCGCAATTAACGCCCCTAGAACGATGATTGCTTTATCAATCACCCGTTTTCTCCATGCGATGGAGTGAGAATGCATCCGCTTACTCATCCACTGCCTGTCACGGCGCATGTCTCATTGTTAGATAAGAACTCTCTCACTCCGGCCAGAGCATCAGTTAACGGCACCACCCGTACTTCTGACCAGGACTTTGAAAGCGTTTATGCGCATTGCCAGAGTGAAAATGCCTCAGAGCTAACTGGATAATCATACAGTACATGCAGGTTATAAAACCAGCACGTCCTTGCAATAGTTTCAGTATGGTATTAGCATTGATGCGTTAGATGATGGCTATCTCACTCCAGTCAGAGCCACCAACTCAGGGCTGGAAAGTAAAAAACCGACGCAAAGTCGGTTTTTTACATCCGGATTCGGACAAGGCTTAATATGACGATGACCCAGTGAAAGTATATAAATCGTCACTGCGATATATACCGAAGTGCTCCCTCCGCCAGCTGAAGAAATCGCTAATTCTTGCAATGTTAGCCACTGGCTAATAGTATTGAGCTGTTAGATAAGAACTCTCTCACTCCAGCCAGAGCCACCAACTCAGGGCTGGAAAGTAAAAAACCGACGCAAAGTCGGTTTTTTTACGTCCTGATTCAGACCTCCTTTCAAATGAATAGCCAACTCAAAATTCACACCTATTACCTTCCTCTGCACTTACACATTCGTTAAATCATATATGTTTTTGACTTATCCGCTTCGAAGAGAGACACTACCTGCAACAATCAGGAGCGCAATATGTCATTTCTGTTACCCATCCAATTGTTCAAAATTCTTGCTGATGAAACCCGTCTGGGCATCGTTTTACTGCTCAGCGAACTGGGAGAGTTATGCGTCTGCGATCTCTGCACTGCTCTCGACCAGTCGCAGCCCAAGATCTCCCGCCACCTGGCATTGCTGCGTGAAAGCGGGCTATTGCTGGACCGCAAGCAAGGTAAATGGGTTCATTACCGCTTATCGCCGCATATTCCAGCATGGGCGGCGAAAATAATTGATGAAGCCTGGCGATGTGAACAGGAAAAGATTCAGGCAATTGTCCGCAACCTGGCTCGACAAAACTGTTCCGCAGACAGTAAGAACATTTGCAGTTAAAAAATTTAGCTAAACACATATGTATTTTCGCATGTGTTTTATCCAGGAGGCATTATGTTACTGGCAGGCGCTATCTTTGTCCTGACCATTGTATTGGTTATCTGGCAGCCGAAAGGTTTAGGCATCGGCTGGAGTGCAACGCTCGGCGCAGTACTGGCGTTAGTTACGGGCGTGGTCCATCCGGGTGATATTCCGGTGGTGTGGAATATCGTCTGGAACGCGACGGCTGCGTTTATCGCCGTCATTATCATCAGCCTGCTGCTGGATGAGTCCGGCTTTTTTGAATGGGCGGCGCTGCACGTCTCACGCTGGGGTAATGGTCGTGGTCGCTTGCTGTTTACCTGGATTGTCCTGCTCGGTGCTGCCGTTGCCGCCCTGTTTGCCAATGATGGCGCAGCGCTTATTTTGACGCCGATTGTCATCGCCATGCTGCTGGCTTTAGGATTCAGTAAAGGCACGACGCTGGCGTTCGTGATGGCGGCCGGATTCATTGCCGATACCGCCAGCCTGCCGCTTATTGTCTCCAACCTGGTGAATATCGTTTCCGCTGATTTCTTTGGCCTCGGCTTTCGCGAATACGCCTCGGTGATGGTGCCGGTGGATATCGCCGCGATTGTTGCCACGCTGGTGATGCTACATCTCTATTTTCGCAAAGATATTCCGCAGAACTACGATATGGCGCTGCTGAAATCTCCCGCAGAAGCGATCAAAGATCCTGCTACGTTCAAAACTGGCTGGGTTGTTTTACTGCTTCTGCTGGTGGGATTTTTCGTCCTGGAACCGCTCGGCATTCCGGTGAGCGCCATTGCAGCTGTGGGCGCGCTGATATTATTTGTCGTCGCTAAACGCGGTCATGCGATTAATACGGGTAAAGTCCTGCGCGGTGCCCCCTGGCAAATTGTCATCTTCTCGCTCGGCATGTATCTGGTGGTTTATGGCCTGCGCAATGCCGGATTAACGGAATATCTTTCTGGCGTACTCAACGTGCTGGCGGATAACGGCCTGTGGGCCGCGACGCTCGGCACCGGATTCCTCACCGCCTTCCTCTCTTCTATTATGAACAATATGCCGACGGTACTGGTTGGCGCGTTGTCCATTGATGGCAGCACGGCATCTGGCGTTATCAAAGAAGCGATGGTTTATGCCAATGTGATTGGCTGCGATTTGGGACCGAAAATTACCCCAATTGGTAGCCTGGCTACACTACTCTGGCTGCACGTACTTTCGCAGAAGAATATGACTATCAGCTGGGGATATTACTTCCGTACAGGGATTATCATGACCCTGCCTGTGCTGTTTGTGACGCTGGCTGCGCTGGCGCTACGTCTCTCTTTCACTTTGTAATGAGATACTGATATGAGCAACATTACCATTTATCACAACCCGGCCTGCGGCACGTCGCGTAATACGCTGGAGATGATCCGCAACAGCGGCACAGAACCGACCATTATCCATTATCTGGAAACTCCGCCAACGCGCGATGAACTGGTCAAACTCATTGCCGATATGGGGATTTCCGTACGCGCGCTGCTGCGTAAAAACGTCGAACCGTATGAGGAGCTGGGCCTTGCGGAAGATAAATTTACTGACGATCGGTTAATCGACTTTATGCTTCAGCACCCGATTCTGATTAATCGCCCGATTGTGGTGACGCCGCTGGGAACTCGCCTGTGCCGCCCTTCAGAAGTGGTGCTGGAAATTCTGCCAGATGCGCAAAAAGGCGCATTCTCCAAGGAAGATGGCGAGAAAGTGGTTGATGAAGCGGGTAAGCGCCTGAAATAAAGCGGCGATATCCACTGCCGATAGTTGGTAAAGTGCGCTTTGTTTATGTCGGATGCGACGCTAACGCGTCTTATCCGACCTACAAAACCGTGCAAATTCAATATATGGCATGAAATATGTAGAGCGTAGCGCATCAGGCAATTTTGCTATTTACGCAGCACTCCTCGCGTAAGAATTCAATTATCGCTTCCAGCATTGCGTATTGCGAAACACACATCAGCGTCCGACTCTCACGGTTTTTTTTGACCAGTCCTACCGATACCAGTGCTGATATATGGTGGCTGAGTGTGGAGCCAGGTATCCCAAGCTGCTTTTGCAACTCACCGACCGGCAACCCTTGTTCCCCGGCTTTGACAAGATGTTTAAATATGAACAAACGGGTCGGGTGACCTAGCTCTTTCAGCGCTTTAGCGACTTCTTCCAACTGCATATGACACCCCTCTGTCTGGTTGATATTTCGATAATACCAGAAATATCTTGATCTGAATTTCATTTCGATTATTCTGGAAATATAGATTTATCCAATGAGGTTACGTATGAGTAGTTGGCTTGCGATGCTGCAAGATGCCGCAGAGATGTTTGTGTTTCTCGCCGTCGAGCTTTCGTTGCTGTTTATAGTGATTAGTGCCGGTGTCAGCCTGATAAGACAAAAGGTGCCAGACCATAAAATCCAGCAGATGATGGGGGCCAGAAAAGGGAGAGGCTATCTCCTGGCTGCTCTGTTGGGAGCCGTTACCCCGTTCTGTAGTTGCTCGACAATACCCATGTTACGTGGATTGTTGTGAAGTGGTCAACAAAAACTGGCCACCGAGTTAGAGTTTTTCCAGTATCGATTTTCCGATTCGTTTGGGGGGAACCCACCGTTATATTCGTGCGGTCTT
>NZ_MIIV01000539.1:0-16021 GCF_001743015.1 Shigella sp. FC1567 | reverse complement strand
TTTCGGCGCAGGCGCATGCCACAGATCGGCAACCATATTTACGCAACGCAGGTCGATGGCTGCGGATTGCGGATATTCTTCTTTGTCGATCCAGTTTTTGTTAATGGATAAATCCATCAATTTGTGGACATTTTCGTCGTCCCAGGTCTGGCAGAAAGTGGCCAGGTTCTGACGAGCGTTGCCATCAAGATATAATTCGTCATTGATAATCTGGAATGCGACATCGTCGCGCATTTCGTGCAGCGGAAAACGTTTTGATTCTGCGATAGTGGAAATAGACTTCGCACCAAAACGTGAATCGAGTAGTTCCGACCTTAAATCCGTTACTTGCTTCTTATCCATTTTAAACTCCTTAAAATGATTGGATCGCATTAAAAAAGTAGGATTTATCGATAAAGTAAGCAAGTGCAAAGGACTCGTGTTTAAATAACAAAATCCTAATGTTATTTATCGTGAGATATTACGCGAATAATGTTTTTTCATTGAAAAACAATACAATATGAAATTCTTGGGTGGTGGTAAGGTGTTTTATGCTGTTATTTTTATGCGCATTCTGTGTCTCCTGAATTATCACGTAAAAATCAGACCTTAAAATATCACTATTAGTACTTGATTATTATTTTGAACGCATTTATAAAATTATTACATAAAAATAGCGAATATTGCTAAAATCCCCGCCAACGATGTGTTGACGGGGCTGTTATTATTTTGGCAATAATACTCCGGTATAAGTATTTACCGGATGAGAAAGATATTGTTTAACGGCAGTGTTAACATTCTCTACCGTCATTTGTTTCAACAATTGCTCCTGCTCAGTCCATGCTGCAGGATCGTCATATTGAATAAGACTATTTACAATAGTGTTCGCTAATTGTTGAACGCTACGCTGTTGGATATCGAGGCTGCGCTGAACGTTTTGCTGGTATTCATTCAGTTCTTGCTCACTGATCCCTTTAGCCAGACGCTTAACCATCACTTCATTCGCTAACGTTAACAGTTCATCATGTCGTTCTGGTTGACAAGTAAAAGCCAGCAAATGACTGATATCTTTGGCCTGAGGATCAACCGAGAGGCGAGAAGAAACGCTGTATGCTCCAGATGCCTGTTCACGAATATTAACACGTAGATCTTTTGCCAGTGCGACGTTAAAAGCATCGAGCGCCATACGCGTCGCCAGATTAACAGGTGTCCGGGAATCATAACGCTTCCACTGTGAAACCTGTGCCACAGGTTCATTTTGTTCTTTTACAGTAACCGATGCGTTGTCCGTCGCGCGAGTTAATGGTTTACCTGCGGCTAATGGCGAATCAGAGTGTTTGATTGATCCTAAGTAACGCGTAATTAACGCCACGAGTTTGTCTTCTGAGACATTACCGACAATGACAAACGTGATATCCGCTGGAGATGAAAACAACTGGCGATCGGCAGCCAGCGCATCTGCGGCAGTAAACTGTACAATCTGATTTTCTTGCAGTAATTTCGTGCGGTCATCAGCATAGCGCGTCTCATACATCTGCTGGGCGAATTTCTCCGCTGGACGCTGGTCGAGCGTTTTCAACGCCTGAATTTGAGCATTTTGTAGCGATGCCCAAATATTGTCGTTAATCGTGCTGTGGGTGATTCGCTGGTTAATCAACTGAAAACCAGGTTCAGGGTTATTAGTCCGCGCGCTAACGGAGAGCAACGTATTCATGCCACTGACTTTACTGCTCATGGTTACCGAATTTTCCGCACTCCAGCGTTTCAGGCTGGAAGAGGAGAGCTCACCAACGCCGCTTCCGCTTACCGCTTTATTTGCCAGCGCGATAAGTGATTTTTGCTGCGCAGGGAAACTTAAATCGCCTTTATTCGATACGGCAGTAATTTGTAGCTTTTGCTCTTCACCCGCGGATTTTGCCAGAATAACCCTGGCACCATTGGAAAGTGTTAATGATGTCAGATTCTCAGCCAGCGTTTCTTTGCTGCTAATTTCCGCCTGTGGGTCAGCGTCTACTGTTAACGATAAATTTCTGCCTGGGAAGATGTAAGCCGCCAGCTTTTTGTTGGCGTACTCTTTTTCCAGCGCCAGGATAGCCGCAGGAGACAATGCTTTTTTGGCGGCAAGCTCATTGTTTACCATTTGCTCCCAAAATGCGTCCTGGTTCTTTCTTAACTGCTGCCATTTTTCCGCCAGACTTTGCACGGTAATTTGCTGCCACAGACGTTTCGAAAGTTGATATGTCTCTTCCGGCGACAAGAACGGCGTATTATTTAATGAGCTGGATGCCAGGCGACTGGTCAGCATACGTAAATCACGTTCAGCTTGCTGATCAACCGCATTTTTCAGCCAGGTGAGGCGGGTAGATTTGACATCATCGAGTTCTTCAGCAGAAAAACCATGCTGATCAATGGTTGCCAACTCTGCCATTAATGCATTCGCAGCATCCTGCATATTATCGTCTCGTGCATTTACACGGAAAAACAGCGACTGATAATCGGGTGCAATTTTAACGCTGCGCGCAGTGCCGCCAGAAATAGTCTTCAACTCGCCCGACTGTATGCGTTCCTGCAGACGTTGATTGAACAGCTGAACTAACATGCTCCATTCAGCTTGTTCGATAAAGCTTTGCTCATCGTTCACTTGTACCATTGGCAGGCGATAATAGAGTGCGATGCCGTTCACCCGGTTTTCTTTATCATTAATGATATTAAAGCGCAGGTGGTTTTCGGCTTTTGTCGGCCAGACGCGATTTTCAGCTGCTTTGTTAGCCGGAAGCTTACTTAAATTATCCTTTATCAGCGCCAGCGCTTTTTTACTGTCGATATCGCCGACCACGATAAAGGTCATATTATTTGGTTGATACCAGCGTTGATAAAATTGGCGCAATTGTGCCGGTGTGACCGTGGCGACAGTATCCATCAGGCCGATAGGTTCACGGTCTAAATTACGGGTATTAGCCAGCAGGAAAGGGCGGCGCGCCTGAGAGGTGCGCCATTTCGCATCCTGATGGGCACGCCATTCCTCAGTAATTACGCCACGTTCAGCGTCTACTTCGAGTTTTTCAAAGGTTGCGGCATTACTCCATTCACTGAAGATTGCCATCACTTGTTGCAGATTTTGTTTCTGCGTAGTCGGCAAACTCACCTGATACACCGTTTCGTCATAGCTGGTATAGGCATTAACATCGCGACCAAAACGCAGGCCCATTGACTCAAATGTTTCGATGACTTTATTACCCGGCCATGTTTTTGTGCCGTTAAACATCATATGTTCTACAAAATGAGCCACGCCGCGCTCATTGTCTTCTTCCTGCAATGAACCGGTATGAATTTGCAGCCATAAATTTACCTGATCCTTTGGTTGAGCATGCGGATAAATCATATATCGCAAGCCATTGTCCAGTTGCCCGGTAATTAACTTTTCATCCTGCGGTAAGGCGGCGGCAATCAGCCGCCCGGGGAGCAACAGAGTTGCCACTAACGTCAGTAAGAAACAGAGGTTTCTCATAATTATCTCCATGCGAAAACCGGGCGAATTTACCCGGTTAAGTAAAATCCGAACTATTAAAATTTCATGCTGACATCAAGCCAGAAAGTACGGCCACTGGCGTAGGTCGCCACACCGGTATTCGTTGTATCAACAGCGGTTTTGCTATCCAGTACATTGAGAATATCGGCACTGATCGTCAGGTTTTGTTGTTTCAGAAATTGTGGCGTCCAGGACAAGCGGGTGTCCCAGGTCAGGCTGCTATCCAGTTTTTCGTCAACATACTGCTTGTAATCTGAATATTCGCTGATGTATTGCGCATTTGTCTTACCAAGGATAATGCGAGCTTTACGCGCTTCTTGCCACGCCAGCGTATTCGCCCACACTAACCCGCTCGGTTGATGCGTGAAATCCATGTTTAAGGAGATCTTTAATGGGTTATTAAAATCTGCCACTGGAACGCTATCGTAAGAGACCAGATTACCGTTATAAACCACCTGGTTATCACCGGTATTGCTCTCCTCATAACCATTGTTTAACGACAAGTTGCCCTTGCTCTTGATATAGCTAAAGACAATTTGCGGGTTAATATCTACCTGGCGGATATGCAGGGGTTCGGCCAGTTCAAAACTGAGGTTAAACGAATGCGTTTTGGTTTTGCCATCGTTGTTATATTCAGTAATGGTGGTTTTAGTCGCGCTGTCGGTACGACTGCTTTTGCTGATTTGATCATGCGCTTCACGGTAAACATAGTTTGCGCGTGCAATAACGTTCTTACCGATTTTTTGCTGCAATCCCATTGCCAGTTCATCGTTATAAGGCGTTTTCAAATTCTGATAACGCGTCAGGGTTTTATTACCTGATACCGATTCCGTCCAGCTATTGCGGATATCACGTAATCCCATATCAAGAATATTCCCGCCATAGTAACGGTTATAACCGGCGGTAATCATTGAGGTTTGATCAGCAAAAATATCCCATTCCGTCATAAAGCGCGGGGAGATATTGTGGTTTGACAGATAGTTGTCATAGTCATAACGCACACCGGGCATTAACGACACATTCCGCCAGCTAATGTGATCCGCCATATACAGCGTGTAGTTGTCAATTCCTAGGCTGCCTTTACCTTTATGGTAAATGGTATGGTTAGTTTTCTTTCCTGCAGCATTAATCACATAGGATTCAGACTGGTTATGGCGTTCAGTCCATGCATCGGAATAGATGTATTCCGCGCCGGAGTAGGGTTGATGCGAAACATCACCCACGGCGAATTTTTGCCAGTCCAGGCGTGTTTTGAAGGTGTAATTATCTACAGCCTGGGAAATGTGTCCTAATCCGCCACGGGTACAACGCCCTGTAATATCACCATATGTACATGAAAGTTCGGTGTACCAGATGTCATGATCGTGACGGGTATAATCACTAATATGATCCCAACCAACGGTG
This sequence comes from Shigella sp. FC1567, assembly GCF_001743015.1. NCBI lineage: Bacteria > Pseudomonadati > Pseudomonadota > Gammaproteobacteria > Enterobacterales > Enterobacteriaceae > Shigella > Shigella sp. FC1567. The sequence goes on along the minus strand of NZ_MIIV01000539.1, from coordinate 11,109 downwards.
GTACGTAGTTTGGCCCATGCGAGTTGCGTATCCATATCCCATGCAAGACCATAGGATTTATTACCCATTTCGCGATCAGACTGCGGGAAGGTGCTGGTATTATAATCACGGCTGGAGCCGGTATATTTTAAGGTTAAATCGTGGGTAAAGCGGTCGCTGGCAAACCAGGTAAATTTGCTCAATGCAGTATCGATAACGTTTTTATACTGTGCCCGACCGACGACAATGCCGTCATTCGAAACATAATCCGCGCGGGTGATATCAGACTGGCGGCGCGATAAACCGGCGGTAACGCCAAAGTTATCAGCCAGCTCCTGATTAAACGACAAGGTATAAAAGTTCTTTTTAAAATCTGGAGAGAAATAAGTACTTCCTGAAGAACCTTGATTAAATGCGCTCTTGTTATTCTCATCGATATGCGATGTTAACCAGTCCGAACGCGTAGTGCGATAACCCAATTTCACCTTGCTATCATCAGCGTTGAAGCGTTTGATCTTTGCATCAATTACCCCGCCATTGAAGCGACCAAATTCAACCGGCACAAAACTGTCATAAAGCGTCACATTGTCCAGTAAGCTGACATCAAGATAATACCCCTGTGACATCCCGCTAATATTGGTTGCACTACTGGCATCGGACTCATTCGCTGGGTTCAGGTTATTAGTTGCACTAATACCGTCAATCAAATAGGCATTCTGGTAGGGCGACGCACCGTGAATAGAGATTTTCTCAGGGCGAATATCTCCCTGGTTCAACGAGGTACTTTGCGTTGAATCCATGCGTACCGCAGGGTTGGTTCTCAGCAGATCGCTGATATTGCCATTCCCGGTCGGTAAACGCTCGATGCTTTCACTGGTGTAATGCGTGTTGCCGTTTACGGGTACAGGGACAGGAGCATAGACCGTCATCTCTTCAAAAAAATGCATGTACATGTTTTTGTCATCGACGGCCTGCGCCACATCAGCGCCACATAAAATGACGCCAGGAATAAGAACTCGCTTCATTTATTTATATCTCCGTACAGCAGGGCTTTTATTGTTTTTATAAAACCGCGCTAATGTCACAAATATCATCGGCCAGGTTCCAGACACCGGGTTGATGTGTAACCATAATGACGCCGCTTGTGGGTAGTTTTTCACGCACTAAACGCAGTAAGCGGATAGCCTCTTGTTCCTCAAGATGAGAGGTAGTTTCGTCAAGAAATATCCATTTCGGACGTCGTAAAATTAATCGTGCCAGGGCGATACGTTGTTTTTCGCCGCTGGAAAGAATATCTCCCCAGCGATCGTGGTCATGAATACGCGCAGCCAATTTCCCAAGACCAACCTGATGCAGTACTTCGCTCAACGATTTATCGTCTACGGGCAGGGGAAGTGCTTTACAAATAATCTCTTTCAGTAAGCCGGTTTTGATTAACGGTGTTTGTGACACATACCAACTGTCAGCAGGAGAAAAAATATCACCTTTAAACCACGGCCAGCAGTGGGATAATGTTTTAAGCAGTGTGGTTTTTCCCGCACCAGAGTAGCCTTTCAGTAATAGCCATTTGCCTGGCGAAACATGAAAGTTCAAGTTCTCTAATATGATCTTATTATCAGGCGTACGAATACTCGCATTAGCCACTTGTACCGCATGTTGGCAATTTTTAGGCTTATTCGTAGGGCGCTGTTCAGTGAGTTGATGGAACTCATACAAGCGATCGATAACCGCAGCCAGTTCAGCAAGTTCGTCATATTTATAAATAAACCAGCTTAAATTGTTCGATACTAGCATAAATGCCTGGCGCGATTTCATCAGTCCGCCCAGATTGATCTTCCCGCTAATAAACTGCGGCAATAACAGAAAGTAGGGAAGAACGCTAAGCGAGCGCGAATAAATATTTTGCCAGTAATCAAGCAACCGCTGACGATTCATTAAACGATGCCAGTTCTCTTTAATGGTATGAAAATTGTCGCGCAACTCCTGGCGTTGTAGAGACTCAGCATTGCTTAGCGCAATCAGTTCTGCCTGCTTATTATGCTGCACAAGATTAGTTCGAAATGTCGCTTCGCTACGTTGTTTTTCCACATTAAGCGGACGAATACGCTTACCAACCTTATGGGTAAATAAAGTTCCACCGATCACAATGAGCACGACGGTATAGACCATATACCCCTGGATATTCCATTCTGTTCCACCAACAGTGAATGAGAGCGTACCCGCGCTTTGCCAAAGAATAACGGTAAAGGTGATCAGCATGCTAAGTGACTGGATGAAGCCAAATGAAAGACTGAGCGTTTTGCTGATCAGTAAGAGAATGTCTTCAGCGATACGTTGGTCAGGGTTATCTGTATTTTTATGCTCGCCGTAGATCTGCGTGAAGTAGTAGTTTTTATCTGCAAACCAGCGATTAAGGTAGTAATCTGTTAACCATTCGCGCCAGCGAATAGTCAGTAGTTTAATTAACCATGTTTTGTTTACGGATATTAATACAAAGATCCCCAGCAGGGCAGGGAACCAAAGAACAAGCTGCCAAAGCTTATCGGTTTCTTTCTGGCTTAGCGCATTGAAAAAATCATTATTCCAGTCGTTTAACCAGACCTGAATTTTAACCACGCCAAGGATCATTGCGAGGATAATAATGATTAACAACACTGAAGTTTTATTATTCTTACGCAGCCAAAAGGGCTTCAGCAGACAGAGATACTTTGCTATCAACATACAAAACGTAATGGGAATGGTTATCATTAGCGAAAATTGATTGTGCCATCCAATGATTATCTATGGCAATGATTTACTGATGAAATTTATTTAAGTATCATTTAACAATATGAAATATATAGAAATTTTTAATTTTCAGTGGTTATGGTTATGGTTATGGTTATGCTATTGATAATCAAGGGTATTGCTAATGCCCTGACGCATACCACGTAAGCCAGGATTTTCGCAAGGGAAGATGATGATGACGAAACACCCGACAGGAATTTATGTCGGGTGCCTTGTTAAGGTCATAAGAAGGAGGCTAAGAATGGAGTTAAAAGAGAGCGTTATTAATTATTCTCCATTTGTTTTGCAACATCCATAATGTGGTAAAGCGGTACTCTGTTCTTAGCTAACTCAACCATGGCGTTCATATAAGGTACCATGGTTGAAAAAAGGATTTTATAACCTTCGCAAAAATAAGAAACAGTCTCATTGTTTACTTTAGTAATACGATGCTTAGGACAACCGCCATTGCAGATAGGTTTATATGCACATTGCTGACATTTCGCTGAAATCCGTTTTTTTTGCGCTGTCAGTTGTACACTGTTCATCGTTTTGAGTTCAGATTTATTAATGTTTCCAATTTTGTACTGTGGATAGACAAAATGGTCGCATTCGTAAATGTCTCCATTACTTTCAACAACCAGATTATCCTTGCAGGACTCCTGGAAAATACAACTTGTATGCCCATTCCCCAAAAAACGGCTGACAAAGCTTTCAAACTGACGAATGAAAATTTCACCCACATCGTTTTTAACCCATTGCATAAAAATGGTTGACATAAACTTGCCATAAGCCGTGGGAGGCACAGAAAAATCAATGATACGGAATGTGTTCTCACTATGACCACTGAAATCAATATTCGGCGTCCCGGTTTCGAGCAATTCGATAAATTGCATATGTTTACTGCCGATAGATTTTAAAAAATGATAAACCTCAAGAGGGTAATGGACATTAACGTTATTAATGACGGTTAACGTATTAAACTCAACTTGATATGATTTCAGACGCTCGATGGCTGCTATCACTTTTGCAAAAGTACCGTTACCTGAATTACTGCGTCTGTAACGGTCATGTAACTCCTGGGGGCCATCGATCGAGATACCAACCAGAAATTCATGTTCTTTGAGAAAGGAACACCATTCGTTATTCAATAAAATGCCATTCGTTTGTAATGCATTAAAAATACGTTTTTGGCCTGCATAGCGTTGTTGATAGTGAATAACTTTACGGAAAAAATCCAGGCCAGCCAGAGTGGGTTCACCGCCTTGCCAGGTAAAATAGACCTGATTGCCAGACGCTGCGATATATTGTTTGATGAACTCTTTCAGAGTGCTGTCATCCATCCATTTTTCATGAGTAAACTGCGACTCTTTTTCAAGGTAAAAACAGTAATCACATTTGAGATTACATTGAAAACTGGAGGGCTTGGCTGTAACGTGCATCGCTATCTCGCTCAATAAGGCGCGGAAAATTCCGCCGCATGAAGGTTTAGTTATTTCGCTTCGCTTAGTGCTTTCTTGATATTGTTAAACTTCTCCTGATTTACCTCGCTAAGCGGTGGCTGGCTGCTGTCGATAAACTCTCTTACCACGCCTTGCATCTCTTTAACGACCTGCGGATTGGCGGCGGCAAGGTTATCTTTTTGCTGTAGATCCGTCAGATTGTAGAGACCTAACTGATTGTTTTCTACTGTATAGACAAGCGAATAATCGTTATTTCTCACCGTATAAGAGAATTGGCTTAAGTCCTCAGTGTTGGGGTTATGCGGGTAATCGTCTGACTGATGGCGAACAAATTTGTGGTAATTATCCCAGAATGGAATATTTTCCTCGTCAAACCAGTGAGAATAAGAGGTTATCCAGGTCAGATTTTTATGTGGCTCGCCTTGTTTCTTATCTTGCAACCAGGGCAGCAAGGAAACGCCATCCAGCTTAAGGTCTTTTGGAATGCTGATATCGGCTGCATCAAGAGCTGTCGGGTAGAAATCCATTGCGGAAATCAGCTTGTCATAATTACCGGGTTGAAGTTTTCCTTTCCACCACATAAACATTGGGGTGTGAGTACCGCCAGGATAGGTCTGACTCTTATAGCCTTTTTGCGCCCCGTTCAGCGGCAGAGGACCATCGATAACCGCACCATTATCGGAGGTAAAGAGAATAATAGTATTATCATACTGTCCGTTTTTCTTCAGTTGTTCGAGAATGCGTTTTACACCCTGATCAACAGAATAAACGGAAGCGTAGTAGTTATCTGCTGTTTGACTACCGGTATTAAATTGCTTCTGATATTGATCCGGTGCAGGATTATCATTTGGCAGGTGCGGAGCATTATAAGCCAGGTAAAGCATAAAAGGCTGGTCAAGTGTTTTGGCACGATCAACAACGCCAATTGCCTCATCGGTTAACTGATCGCTGATATAACCTTTTGCGGGGACACGTTCACGATTTTTGAACAGTGAAGGGGAGTTGTAATATGCCGTTCCTGCAGCGTGGAATCCCATAAAGTAATCAAAGCCACGGTTTTGAGGTTGCCATTCTTCCGCAGAAAATGTGGTGAAGTTGTCATGATAGTCACGCGTTTGTTTATCTTCCGGTACCGGCACATTACTGATTTTTGACAAGTGCCATTTACCTACTGCTGCAGTGTAATAACCATGATTCTGGAATAATTCAGGCAAGAAAGTTTCTGTTAGCGGAATACCATCCTGAGCATCGGTATTGGAATAGACACCAAAGCGGGCGGGAGCTCGACCGGTCATTATTGCGGCACGGGAGGGGCCGGAAACACCGTGTGCCACATAGCCGTTAGTAAAACGTACGCCTTCATCCATTAATGAAAGGAGCGTCGGCGTTGATTTTTGTGCAGCTTCAATGGCTTTATCTATCCCTATTTTGTAGGTATCGACAACTTCACGATTTTCCATTGTTTTTGGGTCAAAAGATCCCTTATCAAAAGGAAGTTGTCCATAACCAAGATCATCCATGGTTAGTACGATAATATTTGGCTTTCCTTTGGTACTGTATTCAGTCGGCGTAAAGTCTGAGAAAGCAACGTTTGTTTTGGTTGCTTTCAGCTTTACATCATCTGCCGCATGAGCAGCAAATGCAGCCATACCAGATGCCAGTATCAAAGATATCGAGGTACTTACGACACTTTTCTTTAATGCAGACTTCATAAATGTTCCTCTTCTTATTGTACTTAATTCCGAAGTAATTTTACGAAGAGAAATAAGTGGATGTAAGTGAAGTTAGTCACATAAAGAGATAGCAGATTTAGCTAAAAAAAGGGAAATAACAGTCCATAAAGCGTTGACATTACTTTCTGTTCTATTAAGTAATTTCTCGCCGATAAACAACTAATTTATTGATATTTAATGAATTATTGCATTTTACTGACAAAATGCTGAATTGAGAACATAAATAATCATGCAACAGGTTATGCAAGTGCATAAATATGTGATGGATGTCACTTATTTATTTCAATAAATATATCGCCTAAAAACAACGCGGGGCAGGGAATGGCTGCCCCATATAATTCTTACGTAGCGTGCGTGGTTGACTACTCGTTAGCAAATAATCAAATAGCTAAAGCACTCATCGTGTTGCCCGTATTCATACCCGTGTGACTTTGACAACGGTACTCCTTAGAAACTCTCTTCGGACTGTTGCCGAAATGTTTGCGGAACGCATAAATAAAATAAGAAGTACTGGCATAACCACATTGTTCGGCAATTTTATTGACTGAACCTTCTACGCGTATCAAATTTTTTGCGTGCTGCATTCTGGCATCTAATAGAATCTGTGAGAATGTCGTTTGCTCTTGCTTTAGTTTTTTCTTCAACAGGCTTTCACTGATGTACAGGCAGTCACAAATATCTTTCAGCTTCCATGGGTGCGCCAGCTTCATGTTGACAATATTTCTCACTTTTCCGGAAACGGATAGCACACCGTTAGTTAATAGTGTAATGAAACCTTTGCATGCGGCAAAAATAGACAGGCAAGAAAAAAGCAAAAGTTCTGAAAAATTATGATGATTGCGTTCTTCCGAGTTGAGATAAGCAATCATTTCATTAAGCAATCCAGTCGGTACATTTGAAGCACGTAAAAACTTCGCAGGAACAGGCACCGTCACTGTCTGGATGTTAGTGCATTGTAGATATTTTTTAATGGTATTTTCAGTAAATCCGATCTCTTTAAAATGCCGCTCATAAGGTTCAAAATGCGTACGAACAGCGTTATCTACCATCAGGATCTCGCCGTCAGAGAAGGCGTAATCTTTATCTAAAATGTTAGCGTTGAAGGCATGATGAATAAATATAACAGAACAAACGAGCGACATTTTATCTCCTTAAAACAATAAAGTTTTTATCGATACTTTTTTAACATTTCATATTTATAATTTGCTGTTTATTTTCAGTCTTGCAAACTATTGATAATGAAATGTGTAAGATCTCTTGCAATGCGACCCATTTCTGAAATACCCAGCTGATCAATTGCCGAAAAAATGGCTATCAACGTAAGGGTCAGTAATAAGACAACCACAATTACAGACATGATTTCTTTATAGTTGTCTCTTTGCGTGATTTTGTTTTTCACTGTGGTCGCATGCATTTCAAATATGTTTATTTAGCGGATAACGTTAAAAATTGTTAATCAGTATGCTTAATATAACAGGCTGGAGAAAAGAGGAAATAGGACTGGCACTTCAGTACTGAGCGGAGTTTCTTACAGCTGTAGGCAGAGGTTTATATCTTATAGTGTGTGGTTTAATTTGATCAATGTGAGCAAATTGCGCGATAATAGTCAATGAGAAATTCTTCTGCTGTGCGGATGACAGCAGAAGAAATGAGGAGGCGAATTAATTTGATGGTTCTAATTCAACCGGAATACTTTTATAACCAGGAATGCCACTTAATGGATCGTGGTTATCAAGAGTTAGCATGTGATTCGATTCTGGAAAATAGGTCACCAGTGAGCGGTCAGCCATAGGGTAAATGACCACTTTTAATCTATCCATGCGGCGTGAGCTGCGCTTACCGTCTGGCGTAAGCGCAATAAGATTAACTCTTTCGCCGTTTTTTACACGGCAAATTTTAGCTTGTTTAGCACTCATAAAGACCACATCTCGTTGACCGAATACCCCTCGATAGCGATCATCCATACCATAAATCGTCGTGTTGTACTGATCGTGGCTGCGTACTGTCGCCATGACCAGCTTACTGTTAAACGCTGAAGAGGGATCTTCTAACAGCCCTTTGCTGGTAATGAAATTAGCCTTACCTGACGGCGTCATCCAGCGCCTTTCAGCAGCTGCATTTATCAGGTGAAAACCTCCAGGATGTCGGATGCGCTGGTTATAGTCGGCGAACTCTGGTAACACAGCTTCAATGTCATTGCGAATGCGATCATAATCTTCCACCAGATACTCCCAGGCTACCACGCTCTGGGGTAGTGCTGCCTGCGCGATTCCCGCGACCACTGCACACTCTGATTTCAGCATTACACCGGCGGGTTTTAACACGCCACGCGAGGCATGAATCATCGACATTGAATCCTCAACGGTTACCGCCTGCGCACCGCTTTTTTGCATGTCAATCTCGCTACGCCCCAGAACCGGCAGAATATAGCTATGCCGTGCGGTCAGCAGATGAGAGCGGTTAAGCTTAGTGGCTACGTGTACCGCCAAATCTAATTGCGTTAACGGTACAGCGCTCGCTTCCCGATCTGGCATTGCCAGTGCAAAGTTGCCCCCCATGCAGATCAATGCTCGAGCCTGCCCCGTGCATATTGCTTGCATGCTGGCAATTGCAGCATGTCCAGGTGCATGAGGTGGGGTGAAGCCATAGCGCTCACCCAGGCGAGCCAGAAACTCTGCAGACGGTTTCTCGGTGATACCGACGGTTCGGTCGCCCTGTACATTAGAGTGACCTCGTAGTGGGCAGATACCCGCACCAGGCTTGCCAATGTTACCTTTCATCAACAGCAGATTGACCAGTTGCTGTACATTCTGGGTACCATGTTCGTGCTGAGTGATCCCCATTCCGTAACAGATAATGGTGCGATCGGCAGCGGCATATGCGTCAGCCAGTTCGGCGATTTGTGTCTGACTTAGTCCAGAAATATGTTCGATATCTTTCCACTCGGAATTGAGAACGTCACGGCGTAGCTCGTCAAAGCCGACGGTATGCGTTTGAATAAATTCGTCATCAAGCAATGAGGGCCGACCTGCGGCACTTGCAGCATCATCGCGCTCAATTAACAGGCGCATCATCCCCTTGAGCAACGCCATATCGCCACCAATGCGCACGTTGTAGTACGCACTGGCCAACTGAGTCTCAGAGTTCGTCAGCATTTCAAACGGGTTTTGCGGTGCGGTAAATCGCTCCAGGCCACGTTCCTGTAAAGGATTGATGGCGATCATTTTCGCTCCCCGTTTCACTAAAGCGCGCAACGAAGTCAGCATGCGGGGGTGGTTTGTACCAGGGTTATGCCCAATGCAAATGACTAAATCGCACTTCTCAAAGTCTTCCAGCAACACAGTCCCTTTACCCACGCCGATACTCGCTGCCAAACCCACACTGGTCGGTTCATGGCACATGTTGGAGCAGTCGGGAAAGTTATTGCTCCCGTATTCACGGGCAAAAAGCTGATAAAGAAAGGCAGCTTCATTGGAAGTGCGGCCCGAAGTATAGAATTCAACCTGATTGGGATCACTATAGCTTTGAAGGCGTGCGCCAATTTCGTCGAAAGCTTGTTGCCAGCTTAATGGCTTGTAACAGTCGCTGACGGCATCATATTTCAAAGGCTGAGTGAGACGTCCCGCAGCCTCAAGCTCGTGATCTCCCCAGGTAAGTAATGATTGAACCGTATTCTCAGCAAAGAAAGAGGCATTTACCTGCTTATCCGTGACTTCCCAGGCGATTGCTTTTGCGCCGTTTTCACAAATGTCGAATGACGCAGTGTGCTTAGGATCTGGCCATGCACAACCCGGACAGTCAAAGCCCTCTGGCTTATTCATGTCAAACATGGCAATAACATCCTGGCGTATATCCATCTGCTTACGTACTGCATTCGCTACGGATTTAACAGCACCCCAACCACCTGCAGCACCCTGGTAGGATTCAATTTTTTTCTTCATCTACTTATCCTGTGTGGAAATGAATTATTAGGATTTGTAATAGCGATGATGCACAGTACATACAAAGGGATTATCGCCAACATGGATATATAAGAGTAGGGGACTACTCTCTTTCTATTTTTAATCTATTATCGTTAAACAATAGATTAAATACGATAAGTTAAGCATCATCTCTCATAGTGTTTAAATTAACATATTTTTCAATATAAAAAATAAGACTCTGGCTTCAATTGTGCGCGGATTTTCTTACAGGTGTAGGATAATAGCCTTCACAAAATAATTATCCGCGCAATTTTCGTGAATGGAGCGCATAGACTAAGATCAAAATCACAATTATTCATAGATAAAAGTGACACCAATGACTGACTGGACGGTTCCGGCTGCAACCTTGTTTCCTGTTTGTCCATAGGTTGCGCTTAAACCCAGAGATACTTTGCTTTTATTTACTGTCCCCAGGGAGACATTTTCTCCCGTAGCCAGTATTTTTCCATTACGCATCAGAGAGACACCCACTTCCCATTTCTGATACCGTAGTGGACTCATTCCCGCAAGCTGCCTGAAGTGTTGATGGAAAGAGGGCGTGCTCATTTGCACGCGGTTTGCCAGCTTGAGTCTTCAACGCTGGGAAGATGCGGCAAACGGCAAATCTGCATACCAGCCAGCCTATATCCGTCATGCACAGGCCAATTATGAAAGAGGAGAGGCTTAAGTTCTGGAACCCTGAACGAATAACGACTACCAGAAAAGCACTTCGCATCACTCAGATATGATTTAACATAATATACATTATGCGCACCAACATAAACCAAGGGAGAACCCAGTCGTTGGCGGTCATGGTTGCTCATTAACAACGACCAAACCCCATATCTCACTTACTACCGTATTCTCGGCTTAACCGTCCATGCTTCCCGATTATCCCTTCCTGAAGGCACTTTAGGACAATGGGTTACCGCCGCCAGAAAAGGGCTCGGTACTCCTGGTTCCCGCACGGTGGCTGAACTGGAATCTGAAATTTGAAAGGCAGTTCGCCGTGACCGAGCCAAATCAGGTGTGGTGCGGTGATGTGACCTGTATCTGGACGGGTAAGCGCTGGGCGTACCTCGCCGTTGTTCTCGACCTGTTCGCAATAAAACCAGTGGGCTGGGCCATGTCGTTCTCGCCGGACAGCAGGCTCACCATGAAAGCGCTGGAAATGGCATGGGAAACCCGTGGTAAGCCCGGCGGGGT